>JAFSTZ010000058.1 GCA_017445525.1 Eubacterium sp. | reverse complement strand
CATGAAGGAGGACATCATCTCTCTAAGTGCTGCTTTCTGTGGTGAATCTCCTTTTCTTCTTGCCATAATAAAAACCTCCAAATGGTGTTGAATATATCATACACCATTTTGGAGGTTTACACAAACTTTGAATTACTCCCACAGTAAAGCAGCAACACAATAATATATTTTCTTTCACATCGCTTGTTTTACTCCGCCAGCATCTCATCAGCCCGTCTGATGAGCTCGTTATAAGGCACGTACGGAACCTTATAGTAATCACCGGAATAGTTAAACATAATAAATGAATCATCGGTCTCGTCAACTATCTTTCCGGTCTTGCACAGGATATGATAGTCCTTATCAAGTATATATGAGTTTACCATGGAGTCTAAAATATATGTGCCTGTAAGCTCAGAAAATCTCAGTCCTGCAAACCATGTTTCATCGGGTATTTCAAGGGTTTGTAGGACTTTTAGCGTTGAAGCATCGATAATCTTTGATGTGTTATCTCTGAGGTATGCAAAGATCAGTTTTTCATCCTGAGAAAAGCAAGCGTTGTCGATCATATTGATATCAACATCTGATGAATCCTTGAGTACATCCAAAGCATCTAAGGTTCCATCATGCTGATCAGGTACAAATTTCTCTTCATACTCTTTTCCGATAAGCTCGGAACCCGGTGCATTCTCCTGAGTCTGTCTCACTACATACCCCGCCCGTTCGGAGACATAGAACACGTCTTTATCGTTTACAATTGCTGTCTGTATGGGATTCTCAGGTTGATATTCAAGCCAGGGATCATCCGCTTCATAAGAAACTCCTTTATAGATCTTATTGAGTTTTCCATTATATAATAAATAATAAAAATATCCGTTTTTTATCCACGAAGTTGTAATCAAAGACTCTTCGCTGCTCATTTTTATCAGTTTTCCGGTTTTTGCATTTAGCGTAGCAATATCCATCTCACCGGTGATGTACACATAATTAGCATCCATAAATACATTACCTATCATGTATTCGGAAATCGGAGTGTTCCACAGGGTATTTCCGGTTTTTATATCGATCATAGTGATATCTGTTACGGGTTTTCTGCCTTTTATATTTAAGATAGAGTAACAAAGTTTATTTTTATAAAGAGAACATGTAGCCTGGCCATCGTATTTTTGTTTACCGGTATATACGATATGTCCGTTTTTTTCATCAGCCACGACGACGTAGGAATATTTTTCCCCATTGAACATACACATAAATCTGCCGCTGTCAAAACAAACAGAACTCGTCATTAGGTCTGATTCCTTAAAAAGCTTATTTGCATTCAGTTTATACAGGATATCCCCATCGTTATCGATCCCTATGATAGTACCTTCAAATACGGCAAGTGTTATCGTGCCGTCATCTGACCTGTAAAAGCTTGCGTATTCATTCAGAGCATCTATCTTTTTTTCTGTATCATCAACAAGAGAATGATAGATGCATTCACCACCGTCAACAATTATGTATCCTTTGGAACCACAAAAATAACCGTTAAAAAAACTTTCTCCTTCAGTGGATTCTACCTTATATTCTGCAATAATATCGCCGCTTTCCACATCAAATATTTTCATGTTCAGATAGTCATTTACCATGATATATTTGGCGTCATAAGATACATGAAAATATATCACTTCCATATCCATATCATAAGTCATCGCCGGTGTATAATGATTATCTATCTCGTATGTGTTCATGGCGTCATACAGCATGGCGACTGCATCGGGATTGTACGGTTTGCTGTCATCGTCGGGCAGTACGCTGCGAAGTGCTGATATAGCGTTTTTTCTTCTACCTAAAGCCAATTGCTTTTTTGATGTCTCTGCGATCTGAGAGGCGTATTTATCCTGAAGCTCAGTATACTGATCGGATATAGTGATGTTTTGCTTGCTTATCTCCTGATTCTGTTTACTTATTTCCTGGTTCTTTATATTTATCTCATCGTTCTGCCGGCTGATCTGAACAAGTGATACAGTAACATAGATGCCAAAAGCCAAAAGACATACTCCGATGCAGGCGGACATCGCGAGGATCCTTTTCAGTCTTGCCTCACGGTGACGCTGTTTCAGATCATCAAAGTTCAATCCAAAGATAGCGGCCGCAAGACGCATGACCGCCGTATCGATCTTTTTATCCGTTTCTTTTTTTGACTCACCGCGAACATCGGCACCCAGAGGTTCTATGGTTTTTCTGATGAGATGAGTGGCTCCGTCCTCGGTCTGTACTTCTACATCTTCATATGTAAGGATCTCCGGAAAAGCCTCAGACGGCTCGCCCTTTGCCAGTACAACAAGTATATGAGAGTGATCGTGATTTTGTAAAAATGTTTCGACCTCCTGCAAGCACCATCTCGAAGATAAATACTCCGGCGTACATACGCAGATAAGAAACTCTGAGTTTATCAGAGCCTGATTTATAGGTTCAGACAGGTCAGAAGAAAGAGGGAGTTCCTCCTCGTCTCGGAACACCCTCGTTATGGCAGTTTTTTCACTGCCTGTTTTTTTACGTACAGACCCCGGCAGCTTGAAGCTCTCCAGTTTTTTATGGATGCTTTTTGCCACGTAACTGTCCCTGTCGATATGCCTGTAGCTTATAAATGCGTCGTAATGTATCTCGCTTAGATCACTCATTTATTTTCCTTAAAAATCACAACATTTTGCAGTTGCCAGTTTCAATGAATTTCTTTTAGAAAGCGATATTTCCAATCAGGTTTCCGCCAGATATTCATCATTCATTGCGATAACAGCCTTCATGGCAGTCTGCCCCGGAGCGCCGATGGTGTTTCTGCGCTCTACACAGGTTTCCATCGAGATCGCTTTATATATATCCTCCTCAAATACAGGGGATATCTTTTTATATTCATCGAGAGGAAGCTCATCCAGAGAACAACCTCTGTCTATGCAAGTAAGCACGAGCTGTCCGATGATGCCGTGCGCATCCCTGAAAGGAACACCGTGGTTTACAAGATAATCAGCGGCATCAGTGGCGTTGGTAAATCCGTGCTTTGCGCTCTCTGCCATCTGCTCCGGATTCAGACGGATCGTATCCATCATACCGGTAAACAGAGACAGGCAGCCTTTGACAGTATCTATGGCATCAAATGTGAGTTCTTTATCCTCTTGCATGTCTTTGTTGTATGCGAGTGGAATCCCCTTCATGGTCGTAAGCATGGAAACAAGCGCGCCGTAAACTCTTCCCGTCTTGCCGCGGATAAGCTCTGCTATATCCGGGTTCTTTTTCTGTGGCATGATGGATGAACCGGTAGAGTAGGCATCATCCATTTCTATGAATTTATACTCATCACTGTTCCACATGATAAGCTCTTCACAGAAACGGCTTAAGTGCATCATGATCGTTGACAGAGCGGATAAAAGCTCTATCAGATAATCACGATCCGATACGGAGTCCATGCTGTTGAAAGTCGGTCCGTCAAACTTGAGAAGCGATGCCGTATCTGTTCTGTCAAGCGGATAGGTGGTTCCGGCAAGAGCTCCTGCTCCCAGCGGACAGTAATTCATCCTGTCATATATATCACGAAGTCTGCCGCGGTCACGTCTGAACATCTCGAAGTACGCTCCCACGTGATGCGCAAAGGTAACAGGTTGAGCTTTCTGCAGATGGGTAAATCCGGGCATGTAAGTATCGATGTTTTCCTTCATCAGGCGGTGGAGAACAACCATGAGTTCCTTCACCAGATCATTTATAATGATGATCTCATCTCTGGTATAAAGACGCATATCCAGCGCTACCTGGTCGTTCCTGCTGCGGCCTGTATGGAGTTTCTTTCCGGTGTCGCCTATGCGCTCGATGAGTGTGGCCTCTACAAAGCTGTGGATATCCTCAGCTTCTTCATCGATAGCAAGCTTACCCTGCTCGATATCATCAAGTATACCTTTTAATCCGTCAACTATCGCATCCTTTTCATCGCAGGTCAGTATACCCTGTTTCTCGAGCATCGTAACATGTGCGATGGATCCGAGTATATCTTGCTTATAAAATCTCTGATCAAAACCGATCGACGAGTTAAATGCGTTTACGAGTTCATCTGTTTCCTTGGTAAATCT
>JAFSTZ010000057.1 GCA_017445525.1 Eubacterium sp. | reverse complement strand
TTAACATCAACAATAGTAGAATTATAGCATTTATGCAGACTTTTGTCAACACCCGAAAAAAGACGAAATCAAAATTTTTAAAACTTATGTTATTATTCACGGTAGAAACATAAACGTAAGTGGACCGTATGCTTGCATCCGTATGCACTTATGTGCATGCTTCAGCCGTGAATGGTAACATGCAATCTTCTTCTGCTGAGAAATAACCTATTGATTTGTACATAAAAAAGTGGTATAGTATATGAGGAAAGCTTGGTTAGGTTTTGAAAGGAGGCTTCACATGGATATTGAAAAGATGTTTAGTAACTTTACAGAGGAACAGATGGCAAAGGCAAAGGCTTGCAAGACAACCCAGGAGTTACTGGAGTTGGCAGGCTCGGAAGGTATCGAACTGACAGATGAGCAGATGGAAGCGCTTTCCGGAGGCGGTGGGTTTTATCCTTGTCCTGATTATATTAGGTAAAGGTGGAGTGAAGGACGAGATTAGTTATGATTGATAAATACGCCAATCCAAAAGCTCTTGAAAAAATGCAGAGAGCCGATGATCTGGAGGAAGCCCTTCACGTATCGAATCCCGGAATTATACTGACAATGTTAGCCTGTGTGGCTCTCATTGTCGGTATATTTATGTGGGGATTTTTCGGTTCCGTACATACTGACATCAGTGTCACGGCAGTAAGACTGCCGGGCAGCTCTTCGATCTCTTGTATAGTGGATAGCCGGGAATTGTCTGAGATCAGAGAGGGCGATCGGGTTATGATAAAGGGAAAGACCTTTTATGTGGAAACACTCTCAACGCACTCGATCAAAAGAGTTGATGTGCAGTCGCTCATGGCAGGAGACGAGTCTATGACTGAGGCTGTCATGGGGGACAGAACCTATGGCTATGCGGTTTTGATCAACGGAGATGATATGTCAGATATCAATGACGGAGAGATACTCTCTGCGACGATCATTGCAAAAGAACAGTCTCCGATCTCACTGCTCTTTTGACGGAGGGGGTTTGATGCGCAGAGTAAAAAAGGTTCCGCCGATCTTACAGATGGAAGCCGTGGAATGCGGTGCGGCATCCCTTGCTATGGTCATGGCTTAGTACGGCAAATGGGTGCCGCTTGAGCAGGTTCGCGCCGAGTGCGGGGTAAGTCGCGACGGCGCCAACATGTCAAATATCGTTAAGGCGGCAAGGTACTACGGATTTGAGGCAAGCGGCAAGGCTATCAATGTGAGCGGTATTAGGGAGAGAAAGCAGTTTCCCTGTATCATCTACTGGAACTTCAATCATTTTGTTGTCCTGGATGGATTCAGGGGAAACTATGCGATCATCAATGATCCTGCCAAGGGGACTGTCAAGGTTCCGATGAAGAGGTTTGAGGAAAGCTATACCGGTATGATGATAGCGCTGGAGCCGGGTGAGTCATTTGAAAAAGACGGATCAAAGCCGAGTACCATAGCATTTATAAAGAAAAGAATAAAAGGCTTGTATGGTGCTATATTTATCATCATGCTTCTTGCGGCAGTTGCATCCATAGCGCAGATCCTCTATACTTCGGTGGGACGCGGCTTTATGGATTATGTTTTGACGGGAGAAAATCCGGAGTGGCTTACCGGATTTGCTGTTGTCATGCTTATTTCTTCGCTTGTAGTGAGTGTTCTTTCTATTCTAAAAGAGATCGAGCTTAAACGTCTGGAGGGAAGGACGGCAGTAGTTTCATCAAGCAGGTTCATGCAGCATCTGCTCCGACTCCCGGTAGGGTTTTACGCTCAGAGGTCTGTGGGCGATATCCAGACACGTCAGATGGAGAACGAGACGATCATGTTTACTTTGATGACGCTGCTCGCACCTTCATTTATAAATATTTTGATGCTTATACTGTATGCTGTTGTGATGTTTTCCTATAGTCCGCTTCTTACTTGTGTGGGTGTCGGGATGATGATCATCAACTGTTTTATCGCAAGTTATATCTCCCATAAGAGAAAAGATATCACGAGATCCATGACACAGGATACAGGGAAACAGTTTGCCGTCATGGTCGGGAGCTTTGATATGATCGAAACGATACGCTCTGTCGGAGGAGAGGATGATATCTTTACACGTTTCGCCGGCACACAGGCAAAGGTCAACGGTTCACGTGTCAAGCTTCAAAAGATCAGTGAGTCGCTGGAATTGATCCCGCAGCTGGTGATACAACTTGCTAACATCGCCGTGTTATGCATCGGTGTCTGGATGATCATCGACGGATCGCTTACAGCCGGTTCACTGCTGGCGTTTACCGGTTTTCTCGGTATGTTTGTGAACCCCATGGATCAGATCATCCAGCTCGGTCAGACGATCCAGGAGATGGAAGTGTCGATGGATCGAGTGGAGGATGTGTGTAAGTATCCTACTGATGTTCCCGAGGATGAGTTTGCATCGCCGGAAGATCTGGCTTCCATCCGAAAGCTGTCCGGGCAGGTTGAACTAAAAAACATCAGCTTTGGATACTCGCCTTTGAAGGATCCGCTTATACAGGATTTTGATCTGAAGCTTACACCCGGGAAATGGGTTGCTCTGGTCGGAAGCAGCGGCAGCGGGAAATCAACTGTGGCAAAGCTCATTTCCGGACTCTATAAGCCGTGGAAGGGAGAGATATTGCTTGATGGGATGCCTCTGTCCGAGGTGCCGAGAGAACAGTTGAAGAGTTCGATGGCTGTTGTTGATCAGGATATAGTAACATTTGATGACTCCATATCCGATAACGTCCGTCTTTGGGACAGGTCGATAGAGGAGTTTGAGATCATACTGGCGTGTCGGGATGCCGATATGCATGATGATATCATCCGGCGGCCTGAGGGATACTTTGGTCGTGTGATGCCCAGGGGATGCAACTTTTCCGGTGGACAGCTGCAACGTCTTGAGATCGCTCGTGTGCTGGCCATGGATCCTACTATCCTCGTGCTGGATGAGGCGACCAGCGCACTGGATGCCGAGCGGGAGGCCAAGGTTATGCAGTCGATCCGTGACCGGGGTATCACCTGTATCGTGGTGGCGCATCGTCTGTCAACGATCAGGGATTGCGATGAGATCATAGTGATGGACGGAGGCAGGATAGCCGAGAGGGGCACTCATGAGGAGCTTATCCGCAAGGATGGTATGTATGCGGAACTGATCAGGAACGATTGATGTTGGAAGGCGGAGTATAGATGGAGCAATATGAATCTCAGTTTCAAACAAGAGCGCGGCTGGATCGTGAGAACACGGAGAATGCCTACGAGAACCTGGCCAGGAGTCTGACCGGCAATCGCCTTTCATTTGAGAAAAATGAGCGCGAAAGGATAAACGGCGCCATCCAGTCCGTATTGAAGTATAACGGAGCAAAACCGGGTGAGGTTCCCGAAGATGTGGAGGACTTCAGGGAGCGGTTGTCCTATATGTGCCGGCCGAGCGGAACTATGTTCAGGGACATAAGGCTTGAGGGAAAGTGGTATAAGCAAAACTTCGGGCCGATGCTCGGGAAGCTGAATAATGGAGAGATTGTCGCTATCCTTCCCTACGGGATGACCGGCTATGCTTACTTTGATTACAACGCAGGAAGAAGGGTTCGTATCAATAAAAAGGTAGCCCGGGAGTTCACTGATACTGCTATCCTCTGTTATCGACCGCTGCCCGGTGGGAAGCTCTCACTTTCCGATTTCTTTTCATTTTTAGTTCGCTCGTTTGATATGTCGGATTATGTTTTGGTATTTGTGATGGCATTGCTGGTTACACTTGTGGGGATGCTTCCGACAGTTGCAAATAAGATAGTTTTTGACGAGGTGATCCCGTCCGGATATACGGGACTGATACTGCCGATCGCAGCACTTTTGACAGGGGCATCGGTAGCAGCTCTTTTGTTTACCATGAACCGGAATCTGGTTATCGGACGTATATCACAAAAGCTTACGGTATATGCGGAGTCTGCGTTGTATTCCAGGGCATTATTGATGCCGACGAGCTTTTACAGGCAGTTTTCTTCCGGTGATCTTGCCGGCAGGATCTCGCAGGTGAGTATGATAGTAGAGCAGATGGTGCAGCTGTGTTTTTGCGGAGGACTTACGGTGCTCCTCGGTCTGATCTATATCATACAGATCGCTTTCATCGCACCGTCGTTGGCGCTTCCGACACTGGCAGTTTTAGCTGTACAGGTTGGGTTTATAGTAGTCGCCATGGTATTTACCATGAGATACGAGAAGAAAGCTCTCACGTCAAATACGAGATTGTCCGGCATGGTGAGCTCGATGCTCGGCGGGATCCGGAAGATCAAGCTGGCAGGAGCGGAGAACCGTGCATTTGCAAAGTGGGCCGGAGAGTATGCCGGTTATGTGCAGGCGACATATCGCAGACCGTGGTTTCTTTTTTCTATAAATGCGATCGTGACGATGATCGGCCTTGTTGGCGGCATCGGAATCTACTATGCAGCCGGAAACGGCGGAGTATCGGTGGCTGAGTTTATGGCATTTAATACGGCTTTCGGTATGTTGACGGCAGCGGTGACACAGGTTGTGGCGATGATGCCGATAGCAGTCCGGATCAAGCCGGCGTTTGAACTGTTGACACCTATCCTTGAGACAGTTCCGGAGACGGATGAAGGCCGTCCTTCCGTTACGGATTTCAGCGGCTCGGTTGAGATGAACCATGTTGCTTTTCGTTACAATGACAAAACACCTTATCTTTTCAAGGATCTGTCGTTCAGGATAAAGTCGGGAGAGTATGTGGCTTTTGTTGGTAAATCCGGATGCGGAAAGAGTACTATCATGCGACTTCTTCTCGGCTTTGAAACACCGGAACGCGGAAGTGTGATCTTCGGAAAACACGATCTCTCACAGATCGACGCACGTTCATTCAGAAAGACTACGATCGGAGTTGTCTTGCAGAGCGCCGGACTGATCAGCGGATCGATCTATGATAACATAACCATCGGATCGCCAAAGGCAACATTGGATGACGCATGGAGGGCAGCAGAGATCGCCGGTATCGCGGAGGATATCCGCAACATGCCTATGGGCATGCATACCGTGATCTCAGAGGGCAGCGGCGGAGTATCCGGTGGTCAGAAGCAGAGGATCATCATCGCCCGTTCCGTATGCAGCAAACGAAAGGTGCTGATGCTGGACGAGGCAACCTCAGCTCTCGATAATATCACACAGAAAACAGTCTCCGAGTCTCTGGCGAAGTTGAAATGCACACGTATAGTGATAGCGCATCGTCTGTCTACTGTCAAAAACTGTGATCGTATCATGGTAGTGGACGGAGGGACTATCGCCGAAGAGGGAACCTACGATGAACTCATCACCAAAAACGGCCTTTTCGCTGAGCTGGTACGCAGACAGCGATTGGAGTAAATCTGTATCATAATAATAAACATTTATATATAAAAGGAGGAGCAGCGTTTATGATAAATAAGAATTTGAAAGAAAAAAGAGTGTTAACACTTAAGAGAACTATAGCTATAGCACTTTCTTTAGCTATGGGATTCACTGTATCCGGAGTGATCTCTCCGGTAGAGAATGCGCTGGCTAAGGAAGTAAAGATAGCTTTTTTATCTGACAGCAAAGCGATGTCAAAAAGCGTAGAAAAACAGTTGAAGGAAGAAGCATCGGTTTTGCCTGCAAAAGTTGATCTGCGAGACTATGATAAGGATGGAGACGGAAAGGGCGAAAACTACGTAACTCCGGTCAAATTCCAGAACCCGTTCGGTACCTGTTGGGCTTTTGGTATTCAGTCAGCAGCTGAGATTTCATATTTATTTGAGAACAACCTCGGCACGCCCGCCGGAACAAAAAATGAAAATATCGACCTTTCCGAAAAAGATTTCGCATGGTACTACTATCACGGCATCACTAAGGATGATGTGAAATCGGGAGTCATCCCGTCGTCTCAGGTCGGAGAGGGATTTGATCCATCAGAAATAGAAAAAGATAACATCAACGCATGCTATGATTTCGGAGCCACTACTTTGAATTGTGGTTCAAACTTTTTCATGTCCGGTCAGGGACCTAAAAAAGAGATGGATACTGTAAAAGGCTGGGCCAAAAATTATGATGCTGTCGATGATCATCCATATCAGTACAAAGGAAAGCATGGATGGATCACTACTGATGTAAATGAGTCCGATGAGGCGAAGGCAGCCAGAAAAGAAGCAGATTATAAAGAATTCTACAATCTGTATATAAAGAATGATCCTCAGATGTTATCGATGATGAAGGCACTCGGTTACAAGGACGGGATGGATTTCAGAGAATGGTTTGACAGCATTTATGAGGAAAAACTTCTCCCGGGTAGCTATGATGATATAAAAAGCTATGCGAAGTTTGACGATTGGAGTCTTCCGGTGAACGCTGCATACCGCCTTGGCGGCAGCAGGCTGCTTATGAAAGAAAGCCGTATCATGCAGACACCGATCGGCACCAAACAAGGTCTTTTTACAAATAATGAAGACACCAGATGGAGCATAAAAAACGAATTGAAAAACGGTCATGGAGTAGTGTTATCATATTATGCGGACCAGTCGAGACCGGGTGATGTGATCGGTGATAAAGGATTTATGAACACGAAGAATTGGGCACAGTATACCAACACTTTTAAGCAGGCAAACCATGCGGTTTGTGTAGTTGGCTATGATGATAATTACCCCAAAGAAAACTTCACAAGAACGCTGGAAGGAAAAACCGTTGAGGGCAGTACCCCTCCGGAAGATGGTGCATTTATCATCAAGAACAGCTGGGGATCACTTGACGGCCAGGTAGTGAGAGATTGGGGAATTGATGGTACGGGTTATTTTTACCTCTCATACTTTGATACGTCTGTTAGCGGAGCGGAGTCATATTGCTTCTACTCAGAAAAAGAACAAAAAGCTATAGGCGAAACTACGATAGCTCAGTATGATCTGCTTCCCGCGAATACCTATATGAGTATGGATGAAATTGGGTTTAAAGAGGACTCAACACAGAAGTCAAAGATGGCTAACGTGTTTACCGCAGAGCAGAGCACGAGTTTGTATTCGATCGCGGTGGCAACAAATACTCCCGGAACATTTGTAGATTATGCAATCTATACTAACCTCAAGGATCCGTCAGATCCTCTTTCGGGAACAAAGGCAATAGATGGTACAGATATTTTCCTGTACGGCGGATACCAAAGGATCGAACTGAAAAAAGATGTTCCTGTTAAAAAGGGTGAAAAATACTCTGTTGTGATCTCTGAGTACTACCACGATGACGATAAAAACAGTGATGTTTATAAAGAACTGATACCGTTAGGAGTGGGTGTGGCACCATTGAAGATCAAGGGAGTTATCAATCCCGGAGAGAGTTTTATATCTGACGGAGAAAAATGGGTGGATATCAACACTCTCAGAGATCATATTTCTGATGCCATTTGGGGGCCGAACGAAGCCGGTATGCAGATGGCGTTTGGCGAATCTATTACAAAGGATTCTTTCCAGATCGATAATTTCCCGATCAAGGCATTTGGTCATAAAGCAAATGCGACCATAAAGATCGATTCAAAAAATGCCGTAAAGAAAAGTGTAACACTTAGGATTAAAAGATCGAAGATCAATAAAAAGGCTCATAAGTTTACCGTAAAGGTAAGTCCGAAAGCCAAACTCAGTCTCAGTATAGTGAGCACTCCTAAAAAAGGTAAAAATATGCTCACCATAAAGAGTACGACTGTTACACTTAAAAAGAATGCGCCGGCCGGTAAGTATAGATTCCGTATAACTGCGAAGGAAACATCTTCAAGCAAAAAAACTAAAACAAAAACGATCACGGTCGTTGTGAAGTGATCATATAGAGTTCTTGGTATCACCGTTTTTTATTTTTTTACAGTTTAATCCAGTGGATATTATGACATCCTTCTTTGGATCGGAATAACCCTTGATTTTTCAGGCGGTTTATGCTAAAATGGGTAGTGATTTCGGGAGGTTTGCCCCTTTCGGAAGTCACTATCCATTTTTTTCGCCCTTGGCGGGCAGAAAGGAGCATGGGTATGAATGTAAAAAGAATAACTTCTGTTTTGATGAGTTTATGTCTTCTGGCAACACTTTTTGTTGGTGTAAGCGTTGCGGGAAAGGCTGAGGCTGCAGCTTCTGATCTGCCATTTAAGCTTGCGGCACCCTCCAACGTGTCTGTAAGCTGGCTTGAGGGAGGAGATTCACTGACCACGATGAATCTAGCCTGGAGCATGGCGGATGATCAAGCGACTTATATGTCCAAGGCAAATGATGATGAGGATTACAAAAAAACAACGCTGAATGCTCTCGGTTACGATAACCTGTATGTCAATATCGATGTGGACTGGGCAATCGATGACAAGGTAAACGGATGGCATCATACGAAATATTGGGATTATCCCTATATCAACCAATTCACCAACGGTAGTGATGAGAACGGCAATACCACACTCGGACCTTGGGATGTAGTAGAGGATGGGAATGACGTTGGAGCGAAGACTACCAACGAGATGTGGATACTTCGTGGCGTTTCTCCGAAAGACGACAACACCGACTGGGTGGGCGACGGCCACAACCCGGGTCTGAAAAACCAGTTAAAGTCGGATCAATATGAGATAAAGAAAGTCGACGGAGAGCCGACACTTACGATTGATTTTTCCAAGCACACGGTGTATGTCCGTGTACGCTGGTGCTTTGTAACCGATAAAGAAGACACAAGGACTGCAATCTTTTCCGACTGGTCGGAGACAGCGGCCTATGGTAAGGATACAGCCGGATTTAAACCTTATACGCCGGAGACGATGCCGATTCCGCAGATTTCCAATCTGGCTCTGGCGGAAGAATTGTCCAATGATTATCCTGTTGTTACCTACGATTTGGCGGTGCCGGACGAGCTTACGGCAAAGATTACGGAGATCAAAGCCCGCGGTGGTGATTTCCGGATCTATATCTATGCGAAGCCTTACGGGGCAACTGATTGGACGGAGCTGCAGAATGCGGATTTTGAGATCAAACCGGGAAATCTCACGGCCTCTCTGCAACATTTGATTGTTGATGGGCAACCGGCGAAGAAGGATACGCCGATCGAGTTTCGAGCCAGATATTATGCGAATCAGAAGACGAGTGTATCGGACCCGGGTACGGATATCTACTCCGAGTGGTCTAATGTCCTGAAGCTGAATGCAGATTTGTTTCCCAAGCCTACGGAAATCGGTACAGACACTGATGAGACCGGGGCATATCGCTACTTGACCGAGGTGATTGAGAGCGACAATGACATCAAGAACTCCACGTTCGGCACATTGCAGGCACGGCAGAATTCTGTTTCGACAAAGTCCCTTTCATTGAAATGGAACAAAGTGAGCGGAGCTACCAAATATGCGGTTTACGGAAACAAGTGCGGAAAGAATCCTGTGACCGGAAATTTCAACACCTATCAGAAGCTCTCCGAGGTAACGAATACCTCCGTTAGCTATACTCAGGTAAACGGTCAGGACGTGTTAAGCGGGAATTATTATAAATTTATCGTGGTGGCTGTGGGCTCGGATAACAAGATTCTGAAAGCGTCTAAGACGATTCACATCGCGACAACAGGTGGCACGTACACTAACCCGAAAGCTGTCACAGTGGCAAAGAAGGCTAACAAGGGCAAGCTTACCTTGAAAAAGGGCAAAAGTTTCGCGCTGAAGGCACAATACACCAAGGCGGACAAAAAGAAAAAAGTTAACGATCATAGAAAGATTCAGTATGAGTCATCAAACACCAAGGTGGCGACTGTTTCATCCTCTGGTAAGATAAAAGCCAAGAAAAAAGGCAAAGCCGTAATCTATGCCTACGCCCAGAACGGTATCTTTAAAAAGATTACCGTCAATGTTAAGTGAAAACCTGAAAAAACATAGGATAATCGTGCAAAAAGCCTTGTGAAAGCGAGGCTTTTGCGTTATAACGACCACAAAGGAGGCAGCGTGTTCTTTGATTATGATCGTATCGAGTTTTATGATTGGATAATTTGCGAGAAATGATAGAGACAGGGGAGATAACGAATGAGAATAATCGGAAACATCTTATGGATATTGCTCGGTGGACTTGAAACCGCGATTCTATGGTTCCTGATAGGATTACTTTGGTGCGTCACAATACTCGGAATTCCGTTCGGCCTGCAGCATTTCAAAATGGCGAAGCTATCCTTGATGCCGTTTGGTGCGGAGATTGTCAGCATCGATGGTTAAATATGATTCATAGGAAGATAGAAAACAAACCTGAGGGTGTTATTGTAAGCAGCCTCAGGTTTATTTTTTTGAAAAAAGCACTTGACTTGGAGTCCACTCCAAGTTGTATAATGCTTGTAAAGGTCAAAGGGAGGACTGGCGATGAGCCTGAGGAACTGCGCGAGCTTTTTTCTAAGCTGATCGGAAAGCCGGTGGATGAGCAGTTTGGATTGTTTCCGCCATTTTACACGGATTTTGGAAAGAACATCGCACTTGGGAAAAATGTATTCATCAATGCCGGATGCAAGTTTCAGGATCAGGGAGGAATCTATATTGATGACGGTGCACTGATCGGACACGGGGTTGTCATTGCCACGCTAAACCACGATATGGATCCGGAAAAGCGGCAGTCACTTCATCCGTCACCGGTTCATATCGGAAAAAATGTCTGGATTGGAGCAAATGCCACGATCACACCCGGAGTGACCATCGGAGATAATGCGGTCGTAGCGGCCGGAGCGGTCGTGACAAAGGATGTGGCCGCAGATACTGTTGTTGGCGGGGTTCCTGCT
>JAFSTZ010000056.1 GCA_017445525.1 Eubacterium sp. | reverse complement strand
GTTATCGAAAGACCTCTGTCAGTAGTTAAGGAGCTTGTGGAGAACTCCATCGATGCCGGTTCGGATGCTATAACCATCGAGATAAAGGGCGGCGGGATAGAGAGTATACGAGTGACCGATAACGGTTGCGGGATTGATAAAAACGAGTTGAGAACTGCTTTTATGCGTCATGCAACAAGTAAGATATCAAAGGCCGAGGATCTGATTAGTGTAAAAAGTCTGGGATTTCGCGGAGAAGCTCTTTCCAGTATCTCATCTGTTACCAGAGTTGAGATCATAACTAAAACTCACGGTTCTATCGTAGGAAGCAGATTTTTAATCGAAGGCGGTAAGGAAGGTGAACTCAGTGAGATAGGATGTCCTGATGGTACAACTATTATCGTTCGGGATATTTTTTTTAATACACCTGCAAGAAAAGAGTTTTTAAAGTCCAGAAACACCGAAGGCAATGCTATATCTGAATGCATCACTCAGTTTATACTTGCGCATCCTGAGATCAGATTCCAGCTTATCGTGGATGGAAAACCAAAGCTGAAAACAACTTCCGATAAGACACTTAAAACATCGATATTCTATAACTTCGGTTCCGAGCTTACCAAAGAACTGATAGAGGTGTCCTACGAAAGAGACGGTATGAAACTGAGCGGATATATAGCCAAACCCTCATTTTCACGTGGGAATCGGTCATATATCCACTATTATGTAAACGGGAGATATATTAAAAATAATATCATCCAGACTGCAATATCAGATGGTTACAGGGACTATATGATGCAGCATAGATTCCCGTTTACAGCACTTATGCTTGAGGCACCGCCGGAAAGGCTTGATGTAAATGTACATCCTACCAAAAAAGAGGTTCGTTTCAGAGATGAAAAATCCATATATGAGATATTTTATCATGCTGTGAAGGAGGCTCTGGATGCCATCACACTGATCCCGGAGGAAAGTCTGGGTGTGGATAAAGATCACAATGCCAGGAAAGAGGAGATAGAAGTACTGCAGAAGGAGCCTGAACCGTTTGAAACCAATAGGCTGAAAAAAACTTATACGCAGCAAAGTATACTGACAAAGTCGTTTATAAATGATCTGCCTAACGAACTTGGATCAACCGGTGAGGGTGACTCATATCCATCTGATGTATCATCACGTCCGGTTGCATATGTTTCTGAAGGAGTTACGTATAATACAGGTGTTGATCATATCAATAATAAATCTGATTCTCCCATGGATGTTGATGATCATGTTGACCATCAACATGATGACGAGGGTGCTACTTCATATGAAACAAGTGATTTTTTGAATGAAAACATCTTCAGAGAAGAAGATACTCCGGCTTTTCGTATGATAGGACAGGTCTTCCGTACTTATTGGCTTATAGAGTATAAGGATGAGCTTTTAATCATAGATCAGCACGCTGCCCATGAAAAGGTTCTTTATGAGCACTTTGTTCAGAAAATGAAAAATAAAACGGGTATGAGTCAGCAGCTTTTGGCGCCGATCGTCATATCTCTGTCTGCCAGAGAAAACGATACTCTGAAGAATTATTCCGAGGAGTTTGAAAAGCTCGGTTTTGTCTGGGAAGATTTCGGAGATATGGAGATCCTTATAACCTGCGTGCCTGCTGACTTTTTGAACCTTGATGCTAAGGATATTTTTATAGATGTGCTTGACACGCTCATGACGGAGCAGCGCGGGAAAAAGCCGGAGCTGATACTCGATCATCTGGCTACTATATCCTGCAAGGCTGCTATAAAAGGGAATAATGAGATATCCATGAGGGAGGCCGAGACGCTTATCAGGGAGATGCTGGCGTTGGAGGAGCCGTATCATTGCCCTCACGGCCGGCCCACTACAATTGCTATGAGTAAGGGTGAGTTTGAAAGGAAATTTAAGAGGGTTCTATGAAAGATCCGAGATTTATGACAGTTTTCGTTCGGGACTCCGCTTCCGCCATTCCCGAACGTCACGTTGTGCGCGTGCAAAATACGTACGCTGCGCAACGACGTCCGCGACAGGTCCCTCACGTAAAAACTGTCATTAAATCTCTGCGAAACTAAAAAATAAATAAAAT
>JAFSTZ010000055.1 GCA_017445525.1 Eubacterium sp. | reverse complement strand
CAGTATCATAAAGCTCGATGATATGAAGGATCTTTTATATTCACAATAAAAGCACCGAACACAATTTCCGGTGCTTATTTTTATACGCAGAGCAATTGAAACCATGCTGACATTTACAGAAAAAATGCCTGATAATACTCCTCCAGCTCCTCCAGTAATTCTTTATACTTTTCCTGATATTGACGGATCTTTAACTGCGAACCTATCTCATCATAATCAAAATCTTTGTCCGCTGCCGTAGTGGTGAAATACAGATTTCCCTCATCATCATAGGAAAGAGTCAGTATACCGCCTATATCCTCAGTATACAAAACCATCAATGCTTTCAGCTCTTCTTTTACCTGCTTAGGAAGAGTATCCGCAAACCTTGGATTCAAAAAATATTTCTGCTCATATTTACTGCTTGCGCACAACACCTGTTGATCAGTCATAACCACTTCGCTCCTTTGATCACCTATGACCTGTTATTATATATTTTAGAAAAACTCTAAATCATCCCGATCTATCGTCTTACATCCTCTCTGTTGCTCCAACCATCTGCATCCATGGGATCGGGGGTGACAGCATTCTCTCCCCTGTACTTCATCGGCACATAATGCTTGTGATGTCCGACAGCCTTGTATGCAGGTCGGATGATACGTCCTGCATTGACCAGTTCCTCGATCCTGTGAGCCGACCAGCCTGCGATACGGGCTATAGCAAAAAGAGGGGTATACAGTTCATGAGGGATATCAAGCATAGAGTAAACAAGTCCCGAATAAAAATCGACATTCGCAGATACACCCTTATATATATGACGCTGATCACCGATAACCTTGGGAGCTATCCTCTCGACATTTTTATACAAAGTAAACTCATGCATCATGTCCTTTTCCTCGGCAAGCTTCTCCACAAATCTTCTGAAGGTTCTTGCTCTGGGATCGGAAAGTGAATACACGGCATGTCCCATACCATAGATAAGCCCGGAGCGGTCAAACATCTGATGGTTTAAAAGAGCAGTCAGATATGACTCTATCTCCTCCTCATCCTCATAGTCCTTCACCCATTTTTTCATGTCCTCAAACATCAGGGACACCTTTACGTTCGCACCGCCGTGACGGGGTCCCTTCAAACTCCCTAACGCTGCTGATATGGCAGCATATGTGTCGGTGCCGGACGATGTCACGACATGATCGGTAAATGTTGAGTTGTTACCTCCTCCATGCTCGGCATGGAGCACGAGTGCCAGATCAAGTATCTTTGCCTCAAGTGGTGTAAACTTTGAGTCAGGTCTCAGCATATGAAGGATATTCTCCGCTGTCGAGTAATCCTCTCTCGGCGGATGAAGGAAAAAACTCTTTCCGTCATGAAAATACTTCATAGTCTGATATCCGTATACGGAAAACATCGGAAACAGTGCAACGAGCTCCAGACACTGTCTCAGAACATTTCTTATAGAGGTGTTGTCAGCCTGATCATCATACGCATAGAGCGTAAGGACAGATCTCGCCAACGTATTCATAAGATCGGAACTTGGCGCCTTCATGATGATATCCCTGACAAAGCTCATCGGGAGACTTTTTCTGTAGTAGCTCAGCATATCTTCGAGGCCTTCCAGATCACTCTCTGTCGGGAGTTCGCCAAATAACAACAGGTATACTACTTCCTCGTAACCGAATCTCTTTTCAGACAAAAAACCGTCTACTATCTCCTCGATATTTATACCCTGATAATACAGTTCACCCTCACAGGGAACCATCTCTCTGTCCTTGACTGTATATGCAACTATCTCGGAAACCTCGGTAAGTCCTGTCAGCACACCGCGGCCATCCAGATCACGCAGACCTCTTTTGACCTCATACTTGTCAAAAAGAGTCGAGTCGATGGTAGCCGTCGCTTCACTGACTGATGCCATCTTCCGTATCCAGTCCTGACGATAGTCATCATCCAGCCTTTTCTCTATATCATTTTCAATAAAAACGGTAGTATTATTATCCATATTTCCTCGCTAGACAAGTGACATTATTACTGTTTCCTGCCGATCCGCCCTCGAAAACCTTTTCCGGTTTTCCGAGCACGATGTTTATCCGTATAAATACGCAAACCACCGTTACAGCGTCAGATCAATAACGGACTTGATGGTATGCATCCTGTTCTCAGCCTCTCTGAACACGGTATCCGCATGCGCTTCAAATACCTCATCCGTAACCTCCAGCTCGGACAATCCGAACTGCTCATGAACCTGTCTTCCCACCTCTGTTTTCAGATCATGATAT
>JAFSTZ010000054.1 GCA_017445525.1 Eubacterium sp. | reverse complement strand
GTCTCCCATGACGGACAGGTACTCCTCAAGGACAGCCTTTAAGTCTATTGACTCATCGTACAGGTCATGCACGCTCGATCGGACACTCGTCATCGCCTGGTCAAGAGTGTCCCTCAATCCATCCAGAGGTTCCTCGAGCACTTCGTCCTTGTTGATCGTTTTTATCGCGCCGACCTGGAGGAGCGATCTCGTCAGCATATGGCCTACGTTATCGTGTATTTCTCTGGCTATGCGGTTTCTTTCCTTCAATGTTGCCAGATAGATTTCCGTGTTCTGTGCATCGAGAAGTCTTTCATTCTGCGAGCTGAGCTGTTCATTTTTCTCGGCGAGCTCGTCTCTGAGACGGTGATAATTGCTGATCGCGTTGTCGCCTCTGTATATGCTTATGTACATACATATGGCAACCACTGTGCCGGCGATTGCCAGTATCAAAACAGAAGGGTTGATCTCCACATCAGCAGTTGGATTGATCATATGGATGTTTCTGACTACCAGCAACACGGGGAGGATAGCATACCATCTTTTGATCCACAGTGCTTCATACATAAGTAACGGGAATGAGCTTATAAATGCAGGCACCCATCCGCAGACACCGCAGGCGATCCCTATGATTACCATATGGAGGAGACCGGATGAGATGAAGCCGGATGAGTCATCTATATCCGCTTTCCAGGCTGTGTCCGGTAACTGTCTGCCCGTGGTGCTTTCCTTGGTAGGTATAAGCTGAACAAGCGCTGATATACCGATTGTCACTAAAAATAGAATTACAGTAGTAAGGCTGATCTCAGAAACAGTGTATCCCGCCAGGCATATGACAAGTATGGCTATTCTCTCGTATAATCTGTTCATACATTACTCCTGCATTGTTACTTCATCCCATTGCTGCTGACACTAAATAATCGAACCATATTAATTGTCTGTTTTTCCATCTTAGAAATTTAATGTAAGCAACACTACATTATTAGTTACTATTCACGGCTGTCACTCCACATGCGGAGAGTCCGTGCCTTCGGCACTCTATTGCTGCTTCGCAGCACTCTCCTTATGATGGGGAGTGACAGCCTTCAGCCTGAATTACATCTATAAATACTTACGGATGCAAGCATCCGACGTATTCATGGATGTAATTCAGCCGTGAATAGTAACCATTATTATACATATTTTTATAAAAAAGGTCAACCTCAACCGAGGATTATGATACACTGATTATTCGTCTATTGTGCTATCTTCACATGTTTGAAAAAATCTATTGACACTATATATCACGTCACGTATAATTGTTATCAAGGATGCAAGCATCAGTTTTCCGAAGATATAGAATTAAAACAAGGAGGCTTTCCCCATGCAGATAACTCTTAAAAATGATACCATGACCGCTACCTTTGATTCTCACGGTGCCGAGTTAAAAAGCATCATCAAAGATGACAGGGAATATATGTGGAACGGAGATCCCGCTTTTTGGAACAGAACATCGCCTGTGCTGTTTCCGTTTGTGGGTGCGCTGCGCGACGGGAAGTACAGATATAAAGAAAAAGAATACACTATGGGACAGCATGGCTTCGCCAGAGATATGGAGTTTGAGGAGGCCGGACACACATCTACATCCGCATCCTTCAGACTGAAGTCAAACGAAGAAACGTTGAAGAAGTATCCGTTTAACTTTGAGCTGACTATCATGTATTCCCTGAATAAAAACAATCTCGAAGTTATGTGGCTTGTGAAAAATCCATCCGACGAGACGATGTATTTTTCTATCGGAGCTCATCCTGCATTTATGGTAAAGACTGCGTCCGATGGCACTATCAAGGGCAACTACCTGCAGTTTGATGCAAAGGAAGACCTGACTGCAACCGACTTTGCCGATGGGCTGGTGCAGAGATCAACCCATATACTGAAGCTGGACGAGGACAGATGCTTCCCTCTCGATGAGCACACTTTTGATAACGGTGTTCACATCCTCGAGCACGACCAGGTGCAGAGCGTATCGATCCTCGATATAAATAAAAAACCCTACGTGACCGTAGAGTTTGATTCACCACTTGTTGGCATATGGGCTCCTGAGAAGAAAAATGCTCCGTTCCTCTGTATCGAGCCGTGGTATGGCAGAGCCGATGCCTGCGACTTTGACGGCGAACTGTCAGAGCGCAGATATGAGAGATACTTAGGAGCCGGAACAGTATTCAGAGGCGGATATAAGATCATACTGAATTAAGAAAAGATAATTAACGTGTACTTAATCGAGTAGAAGGTTGTGAACACTGCAACTCGCAGACGAGTCCCTATTCGATCTTTATCAATCCAACCCACTCTTATAGTTCCCCAGAAACTGGAGTGTCCTCTCATTTTTAGGATGAAGGAAAATATCATCTGATGAGCCCTGTTCCAGGACGATACCCCTGTCCATAAAGATAACTCTGTCCGATACATCCTTGGCAAAGCTCATCTCGTGGGTTACTATGATCATGGTCATGTGCTGATCCGCCAGATCCCTGATGACCTTCAGTACCTCGCCGGTAAGCTCGGGATCTAGCGCTGACGTAGGCTCGTCGAAGCAAAGAATGTTTGGCTTGAGTGCGAGTGCTCTGGCTATGGCAACTCGCTGGCACTGACCGCCGGACAGCTGATGAGGATAGTTGTCCATCCGGTCGGAGAGTCCCATCTGATCCAGGAGAACCTCAGCCTCAGCTCTGATCCATTTATAGTATTCCTGCTTTTTCTCTTTAAAATCAGGTTCACCCTGCACCTGCAGTTTTCTTGCCAGCATGATGTTGTCGATGGCTGTATACTGCGGAAATAGGTTGAAGGACTGAAATACCAGTCCGAAATGAAGCCTGTTTACACGGATT
Source organism: Eubacterium sp. (assembly GCA_017445525.1). Classification (GTDB taxonomy): domain Bacteria; phylum Bacillota; class Clostridia; order Lachnospirales; family Lachnospiraceae; genus Eubacterium_F. The sequence goes on along the minus strand of JAFSTZ010000054.1, from coordinate 3,683 downwards.
ACAGACTCCTTCAGATACTTCGGGTCCTTGGAATCAAATACCATCTCTCCGGCAACTTTTATAGTCCCCTTGTCGGGAATCTCTAAATAGTTCAGGCATCTGAGCAGTGTGGTCTTACCACTGCCCGACGAGCCGATGATGGACAATACATAGCCCTCTTCCAGCTCAAAGCTGATATCCTTGAGAACCTCGGTATCACCGAAGGACTTGCTGATATTTTTAACCTCTAAAAGGCTCATCTCACTTCTCCTATCTCCTAAACCGGCATCACCTGAAGTATGACAGTTTCTTCTCTGCCTTTCCCAGAAGTATCGTCAGTATACCATTGAATATCAGATAATACAGCGCCGAGAAAAACAACGGCCATATAGCGCCCGATATACCCTGTGATCCCTTCATAAACGCCTGTCCGGCCCAGATAACCTCCTGCAAAGCTATGATACGCGCGAGGGAAGTATCTTTGACCAGCGTCAGGATCTCGTTGGACATAGGTGGTAGGACCCTCTTTACCATCTGAAGGAGCTTGACCTTGAAAAATATCTGGCTTTTGGTCATACCCAGCACCAGACCGGCCTCATCCTGTCCTACGGGTATGCCCTGGATCCCGCCTCTGAATATCTCAGAAAAATAGCATGCATAATTTATGATAAATGCCACGGCTGACGCGATGAATCTTCCTATCTCATCTCCGCCCCATATGGCATTTCCCAGGACCAGTCCGGGAAAATAGTAGATTATCAAAAGCTGGATCATCAGCGGTGTTCCGCGAACGATCCATATGATGAATTTGAACACACCCCTCAATGCCGTAAACTTTGACATAGTACAAAGTGATATCAAAAGCCCCAGAGGGATAGCACCGATAAGTGTTACCGCAAATAACTTCAGAGTCTGTAGAAAACCGACATTGAGTGCGTTAACTACTACCGGGAGCTGGTCGAAAAATGTATCCATATTTTCCTCTTACTGCTGCGCGATCAGAGCAGCCTGGACGTTGTATTTATCTGCTGTATCGATCATGGAACCGTTTGCATAGCTCTCTTTGAAGAACTTGTTCAGCTCGTCCTTCAGATCTGAGCCCTTTCTGAAGCCGACACCGTACTCCTCGTCGTTCAAACCAACTGTATAGGTGAGATTCTCATAGCTTGTTCCTGCCCCTACCATAGCCGCTGCCATAAGTGAATCGATGATAGCAGCATCTGCTGTCCCGGCCTGAACCTCCATCAGTGCGTTTGCCTGATTCTGTACAGCTGTGTACTCGAGATTGTTGGCCTTGGCCTGTTCCTCGCCGGCACTTCCTGCCTCTACGGCAAACTTCAGGTCTTTGAGACTCTCAACAGTACGATACTGATCTGCTTTATCCTCGGGCACTATAGCTACCTGAGCGTTGTTGCAGTACGGATTTGAGCAATCCATAGCGCTCTTAACCTCATCTGTGAGTGTCATGCCGTTCCATACGCAATCGATGGTTCCGGAGTCAAGCTCAAGTGCTTTGTTGTCCCAGTCAATCTCAGTAAACTCGGCCTTTACACCGATCTTCTCAGCAAATGCTTTTGCCATGTCGGCATCAAAGCCTATCCACTCACCGTTTTCATCTTTGTAGTCCATGGGTTCAAAATCCGTGATACCTACTACCAGAGTACCCTTTTCTTTGATCGCAGCCATATCGCTGTCTTTGTTCTCTGAGTCTGAACCTCCGCATGCAGTTAAAGACAGACACATCACAGCTACAAGCCCCATTGCCAAAAGTTTCTTTTTCATCTTTTTCTCCTTCCTGATCTTGTTACTGTTTACATCAAAGTGCAGCCGTATATGATATACGACTGCACGAAATAACTGTTTTAAGGAACTGCCTTGATCAGCGTTCCTCCTATCTGATCATATCAGATGTTGAAATATGATATGGTCTGATCCATATCATGCGCAAGCTCTCTGAGCTTGTCTGCAGAAGCACTTATAGTTGTAAATGTTGCATTCAACTCTTCCATGGATGCAGAGGTCTCTTCCGAAGAAGCTGCATTCTCCTCGGATATCGCCGAGAGATCCTGGATGATCTCTACGAGGGCATCCTTTGCACCGTTCAGATCCTCGACACGATTCTTGATATCCTCTGAGCTCTTGGATACATGCTCTACGTTATCGTACATCTCTTCCATATCTGCTTTCGTAGTGGTGATCTGCTCACCCTGAGTCTGGATGCTCTTGTTCAGCTCTTCCATAACTCCTACCGAAGCCTCAGTATCTCGAAGCAATGTATCGATGATAGCCTTGATCTCATCCGCACTCTGACGTGACTGATCAGCCAGCTGTCTGATCTCATCGGCAACGACCGCAAATCCTTTTCCTGACTCTCCGGCTCTTGCTGCCTCGATCGAAGCATTCAGTGAAAGCAGGTTGGTCTGTGATGCAATATCCATGATCGCATCCGAGAACTGAGAGATGTTCTGTACGGATTCATTGGTTGCACTTATAGTCGCTCCTATATCATGAACCGACTTGGAAACATCTGTGTTTGAAGCTATCAAAGCACTGAGTGTTGCCATGGTAGCATCGCAGGATTCCTTCATCTTTACCGAATACTCATTCAGCTCGCTCATATCGTTGTTGATAAGGTTGATATCCTCGCCGATATTGTCTGTACGGTTCGCTGCGGTCTGCACGCTTTCAGACTGTGATACTGCACCCTCCGATACATCGTTTACAGCCTCCGAGACCTGACCGGATGCCTGTGAAGCCTGATCAGCTGACTCTGCAAGATCTCCACCGGATACGGTGAGATCTCCGGACATGTTTTTGGTCTTGGAGATGATATCTATCAGTCTGTTTGACAGATCATGTGTGGCTTTCTTGATAGTTCCGACTTCGTCAGAGCCTGCATTGCTTATATCTATATCAATATCGAGATGACCTTCCGCGATCCTCTCAAGTCCAACAGTAGCCTCTTTGATTCCCTTTGTTACAGCTCTGATGACTATGACGGCGAGGATAAGGATAGCGAGAGCGACCAATCCAAACACTATAGAAAGGGTAAGGATAGATCTGTCTATCTCTGACGAGAGAGTATCGTGCTTCTCAACAGCCCATGCTTCTACAAGCTCACCCATCTTGTCGATGGAATCACGGGTTGCGTCAAACTGTGTTTCAAGGACTTTTTCATCAACGTCTCCACTGAGAAGTATACTCTTAACTGATTCATATCCGGTGTCAAAGTCTGAAATCAATGAAGAAAAGGTCGCACCATCCAGTGAAAAAGCATTCAGACTCTCGTTTGAAGCAGCTATGGACTCAGCGGTGTGTACACCGTCATATGCCTGCTGGGCATTCGTTTCGATATCCTCCGCATAAGCCTTTTTTTCATCCGGATTGGCATCCTCGCGGAATGTGAGATCCAGATGTGCCGTTAACGCCTGATACAGATCCCTGTCTGCGTTGATAACAGCTTCTGTTACTTCAAACAAGGTATCGTAGTAGATCTCAGTTGTCTCATCCTCAATCTGTTTCATCCTCATGATCCCGACTACGGTGCTCGCAACCAAGGCGATAACCAGCGGAACTACTATGAGAAGAATTTTAAATCTCATGCTCAAATTCTTCATAGGCCATAACCTCCCTTATGTAAACTGTCAAATGTGAAAACGCAATTATAATTATAACACTATTCGATGGGATGTGTCAACTACTAG
>JAFSTZ010000053.1 GCA_017445525.1 Eubacterium sp. | reverse complement strand
GGTCTGCCGGCATACTCCTTAAAAAGTGTATCAAGCTCGGAAACAAACTCCGGATCATCCTTATATCTGTTGTATGCCTCCTCTAACTCTATCACGGCATTCATCAGCGTTTCGGGCATGTACTGCCCACCATGAATACCAAATCTTCCTTTACTCATATCTATTCCTCCTAACCGGACTGTATCAAGCAATCCGGTTCTTCTCTCATTTATATGTGCAGCATACCTATAAGCTGCTGATAACAAGCATCATTGATCAGCCTTTGATACCCTTCAGCTGCTCAAGCATCTTACTCTTGTCATCAGCTCTCATCAGCGTCTCGCCGACAAGCAGAGCATCCACACCTATCTCTCTCATGGCAGATACATCATCAGCAGTCTTGATACCGCTCTCCGCAACAAAAACCAGTTCGGGCGGGACCATTTCTCTGAGTCTTTTGCTGTTGGACGTATCAACGGAAAAGTCTTTTAGGTTTCTGTTGTTCACGCCGATGATCCTCGCCCCGCTGTCGAGCGCCGTCTCTATCTCAGCCTCATCATGTGCCTCTACCAACGCCGAAAGCCCGAGCGAATCAGCGATCTCTCTATACTCTCTCAGGACATCCCCCGGCAACAGCGACACTATCAAAAGCACCGCCGATGCACCAAAGACCTTCGCCTGAAATATCATATACTCATCGATCGTAAAGTCCTTGCGCAGACACGGGATACTCACTTGCTCAGCTATCTCCTGCAGGTAGGCATCCTGCCCCATAAACCACTTTGGCTCGGTCAGCACCGAGATAGCATCCGCACCCGCCTTGTCGTACTCATCCGCTATGGTCAGATACGGGAACTCCTCAGCTATGACACCCTTTGACGGAGAGGCTTTCTTGCACTCACATATAAATGTTATGTCGTCCTTTTTCAGTGCTTTCTCAAATCTGAATCCGTCATCCGGCATAGACTCCGCAAACGACCTCAACTCCCGAAACGGGATCTTTTCCTTCTCTGCAGCTATACGCTCTTTGGTGTAGGCTGCTATCTCGTCCAATATAGTCATATTTTTCACCTTTTGCCATGATAATTATTTGTTACTTATCTCTATCATCTTCTCAAGTGTTTTGATGCCTTCACCTGAGTCAAGTATCTCACCGGCTTTTTTGACACCGTCAGAAAGAGTATCAGCCTTTCCTCCAATATAGAGAGCTGCGCCTGCATTCATCAGAACCGCATCTCTCTTCGGTCCTTTCTCTCCCTGAAGGATAGCCCTGGTTATAGCTGCGTTCTCCTCGGGAGTTCCGCCTACGAGATCCTCCTTGTTGCAACGTGTCAGACCGAAGTCTTCCGGTGCGATGACCGTGGATCTGTACCAGCCATCCCTGATCTCACAGATCTTTGTCGGTGCACTGAGTGATATCTCATCCAGTTTGTCCCTGCCGTATACTACCATACCTCTTTTGACGCCGAGATTTATCAAAACCTGTGTCAATGGCTCAACCAGATACTCGTCATATACTCCAAGCAGCTGCATAGTCGGCTTACCCGGGTTGGTCAGAGGTCCGAGGATGTTGAACACTGTCCTGAAGCCAAGCTCCTTTCTGATAGGGCCGACGTACTTCATAGAGGTGTGATAGGTCTGAGCGAAGAAAAAGCACATGCCTGCCTCCTTCAGCATCTCGACACATTTATCAGGAGTCTGGACTATGTTCACTCCCAAAGCCTCCAGGCAGTCTGCTGTTCCGCACTTTGATGAAGCAGCACGATTGCCGTGCTTTGCAACCTTGATACCTGCAGTTGCAGCCACGAGAGCCGAGGTGGTAGAGATGTTAAAGCTGTGCGCTCCGTCTCCTCCCGTACCGACGATCTCGAGAGTTTCCATACCGGTATCAACCTGTGTGGCGTGCTCCCTCATGGCAGCCGCACAACCTGCTATCTCGTCCGTTGTCTCCGCACGGGCGCTCTTGGTTGAAAGAGCTGCCAGAAATGCGGCATTCTGCGTCGGTGTAGTCTCACCGCTCATGATCTCATTCATGACAGCGTATGCTTCGTCATAAGTGAGATCCTCCTTGCTTACGATCTTTACGATTGCTTCCTTGATCATGATAACCTCCGTTCTATAACCCTGTGGAACGAAAAAACCCGCCCCACAGTAAACTAAAGTTACTGCTGGGACAGGTAAAAGTCAAACTATATCATACCTGCGGTGCCACCCGGCTTGATGAATGATCATCCACTCTACGCATACTAACATATGCCGAACTTTGATAACGAAGGTTCCCACTCCGTCTCACATACTCGGTCATACGACCTTTCAGCTCGCCCTCGGAAGTCCATTCAATCCCGCTTTTCATGCTGCGATCACTCCGCCCGCAACTCTCACATACGAACCTTTACGAGACCTACTCACTCTCCCTCATCGGTTTTACAATTCACGGTTGTCACTCCTCACGCGGAGACCCAGTGCCTTCTTTTCACGGATTATATCACACGTCAAAATAGTTGTCAAGAAAAAAATGTAAAAATGGCTTGCCAACCATGGCATTTTTCTATATAATGACAATAGTGTGACAAAAGTTACTATTCACGGCTGAATCATGCACAGAAGGCGTCGGATGCTTGCATCCGTAAGCATTCATGTGCGTGATTCAGGCTGAAGGCTGTCACTCCCCTTCATGAGGAGAGTGTTGCGAAGCAACGGTAGAGTGCCGTAGGCACGTACTCTCCGAACGGGAGTGACAGCCGTGAATAGTAACGATAAAAAAAATATACATGTATAACGATCAAACTGAAATAAATGAATAAAATCAAATCTGTATGGAGCGATCTCGGACGGACAATATACGTCGGCAACCGCCTGAAAGCAAATATGCGCGCGCTGACATTTGTAAGTACAGTAACCGCTATCCTGGGGCTCTCGCTCATAATACTAAACATCATAAATCACGATACAAAACTACTGATAATGTCGATACTGACATTTGTATCCAGTATTTTGTGTGGTTTTTTAGTTGTTATAAAAAAAAGGGAAATAGCGATCATCATCCCTACTCTGTTCTGCGGATTGGTCTTTACTATCTATGCTTTTACCGGTGCGGGCGAAGGCATGGGCATCCTGTGGTCACTTCTTGTGCCGATCGGGATCGGATATTTCGTAAGTGTCCGCTACGGCATCGTACTTTCAACGTATTACTCAGTCCTTTACTTTATCGTGTTTTATACACCGCTCCGTGACAACATACAGGATTTTTACTCCGTTCCGTTTATGGAGAGATTTCCTATACTGTACGCAAGTATCTCCATCTTTACCGGGATGGCGATGGTTCAGTATCATAAAAATGCGCTGCTCGAGATCGATTATACAAAACGGCTCAATAAAGAAGTAAAAAAACAAACTGCACTCGTTGAAGAGAAAAGCAAAAAGATCGAGCAGATGTCGTTTCAGACGATCCAGACTCTGGCCAACGCGATCGACGCAAAAGATCCGTACACCCAGGGTCACTCAAATCGCGTCAGCCTGTACTCTGTCAAGCTTGCAGAGGCACTCGGCTGGGACCATGAAAGGGTAGAAGATCTCCGTTTCGCAGCCATGCTGCACGACATCGGCAAGATAGGTGTCCCGGACTCCATCCTGAACAACCCCAGACGGCTGACGGATG
>JAFSTZ010000461.1 GCA_017445525.1 Eubacterium sp. | reverse complement strand
TTTCCTGCTCTTTGTTTATGGAGCGTTCATTTCCCATGTACTTTTTCATCACGAGGTTATAAGCATAGGAATTGTCCATAGGCTCACAGTCCATCGTGATGATGATGGGATACGGTACCTCTGATAGCTGAGTCAAAAAGCCATCACTCAGTCCCGAAGCCCACTTCCTTACAAACAGAGCACAGGCTACTTTACCATCTTCAAGCTCCAGATAGTCCTTGTGCTCACGGATTGAAGTATTTATGATATCATTTCGCCAGTCTCTGCGAAGTCTCAGATACTCATCCCAATTGAAGTCAAACTTTCCCTCGTCACCCATACGATAGAAACTATGCAGGGCACGGAGTCTGTCTGTGGCATCAAGAGGGATAAGTGTGCTACCAAGCCTGGAGAACAGTCTTCCGACAGTATAGTCGATGTTATCGAAGTATGCTTTGGCACTCTCGAAGTCATTTTTATAGCAACTGATGATAAAGTACCTCGACTGCAAAAGTCCTTTTCTGCCGTTCTCAAGCCTGTCTAGTATCAGATTATGAAACTGATCTGCAAGTTCCTCCTTGTCTTCGCTTATCGCCTTGTGGAGGATATTCTTTCGGAGTTCCTCACTGTCAGCATAGTGATTTGCGATGATGATCTTGTATGAAACATTCATCGAGTTCAGAAGTGTCTTGAAGTTCTCGATGGTATTATTTTTCTCGACCTCATCCTGAGTCTTGAAGTTGATGTCCTCAAAAAGATACATCCGGTCATACAGATGCGGTCCCTTTTTGTTCTCAAGTTCGAATATACCTTCTTTCGAGATTCTATATATAGGGATTGTGTCCTGCACACTATACGGTACTTTATAAATCTTTTGCGTTTGTCTTTTATATGCTCTTTTAGTGCTTAGCATGTGTTATCCTCCTCGGCTTTTCGGCCACTTTATCCTTTGTTTCTTTATTCTTCAATATCTTATCTATAGCTTCATAGCTTACTTTTTTCTCAAAAAGACCATAGTTTTCTGTTGCAAAGCTATAGATCTGCTTCCCACTTCCTACGATGATATGATCAAGCACCGGTGTGTCCATCAGTTTTCCAACCCTTATGATCTTTTCAGTAACATCAAAATCTTCTTTGCTCGGTGTCACATCTCCTGACGGATGGTTGTGGAAAAGCATGATGCTTGAAGCATTTGAAAGTATCGCAGACTTAAAAATGTTGTTCATCGGAGCCAAAGATGAAGCTATCCCTCCGATAGAGACGATGTTGTAGTTGATAGGTCTGCTTGTTGCATCGAGATTCACTACCACCACATATTCCCTGTCAAGTCTCGATAACAGTTCCTTCATCACATCAACCGCCTCTTTCGGAGAAGATATCTTCCTAGCTGAGTAGAGAGAATCTCCCTCTGATACTTTCAATTCTACTCTTACACACGGAAGCTTATATTCATCCTGAATCTTCTTCATCCGAATCTTCCATTTCTATTCTTAAGTCCACCATACCACCGGGCTCCTCGGTCTGCAGATAGTCCAAAAACTCATCCAATGAGTGAAATATGAGCACCCTTACCTTGTCTTCCATGCCTGCCTCCGTTCTCAGTGTGCCATGGCAGGACGCCTGATGTTTTTCTCTACCTGCTGGGTTTTTACCTGCTCGTGTTCGATCTCGGGAGTTGCGAGTGAAAGCTTATGCTCCTTTGCATCATATCTGTATACGTTATCTGAAAGAATATCCTCCGGCGAGACCACATCTCCGTTTATCTGGGACACCATCTCTTTTAGCTCATATAATCCTTCCTCCGACTGCATATCCATAGCTGCTGTTTGACTCACCGGAAGGATGATTACCTCGTGGATCGAGCTCGGAAGAATAACCAGGTCGTCATCGATTTTTTCTGCCACCTCGGCAAGTGCCTCAGGTGAGCTCATATATGTCGCTCCGAACACTCCCGGCTCGTTGGTAAGGATATACATCATCTCATCCTCCTGCCCTATGCCGAGATCCTCTGACATCTCCGGATCCATAAATCCCATAAGGATCTCTGACATACCTACGAACTTCATGGGAAACAGTTTGGAATTGTTCTCCATGGCATATGTATCCAGATCATCCAAGCTCATCCCCATCTTCTCAGCCATATCATAAGTGACAGCGATGCTTTCTATACCGTCCCCAGTATGACTTGTCAGAACCTGATAAACAAGCGACAGATCCTCAACATTCTTATGAGGCCTGTTACTCAATAACTCTTTGTTGGCTTCAGTGTTTACAATCTTACTGAAGATCCTGCCCTTTGCCTCTTCAGGATTGTTTAGTATAGTATTTACGATCTCGCTTCTATCCCCAACACTCTTTGCATGTTCACGGTAAATATCTGCGATATCCATCATAGCTTTGTTCAGATCCTTTTCTTCATCGTACTTATCATACAGCTTATCCAGATAAATGACCGGAGATATGCTTTCATCATTCCGAATGCACAGACCATCTCTCTTATAGTCGTTATTCTTATAGAATGTGTTCACATTCACTTCCAGATTCTCATACTCCGGTAAAAACTCGAAGATATGATCTCTTACATGCTCCCTGAATTCATCATATGTCATCATATCAGTTTCCCTCCTTTGCCTTCTCCGCATGCTTTTTGGCGAGCTTATTGAGCCGCTCCAGATAAGCCATATAGCGCTTCTTTGCCTCTGTTACGTTGATTGTTTCCGTTTTTTCAACCTGTGGTGTGTTGTTTCTTTCCATGTTTCCTTCCTTTCTGAGGTGTGGACCGGTGGTCCACAAGTTCTCTTTCAATCAAATAGTTGCTTTGTCTGTCCTCTTTGTGGCACGTCTGATAGGTAAGCGGCTTTTGCCTTATAAGCCTGACGATAGATTTGATAATCTGCGGAAGTGTCATTCCATTTTTCTCATAAAAACCGCATAGACCGATCGCTACGATAAAAGGCATACATACAGTAATGGCTATATTCATCTGTACTTCGTAATAAAAAACCATCGTGACGATACCACCGACTCCGACGAGCAGAGCCGCAGCACCGTACACGCACTCCCTGGCAGACAGGCCTTTGAAAAAGTCATCCTTAAAGCCTGCCACATCCTGATTGATCTGCTTTGTCACCTGTTTCTCCTTTCGCTTTATAACCCGAACGCCTTTTGCATCACTGCGTCGCTCGCCTTCACCGATGAAGCGATAGCTCCCATCTTCAAACAGTAGCTAAGCAGTACAACCACCGATGAATCCGACTCGATCGATATCGTATCGATAAATGTCGTACTGATCACGATGACTACGGCGATTAACAGCGCCGATAGCACATATCCGAAAAATGACTTAATATATGAATGCCCCACCTGTGCCGTCTGACCACCTGCTGCAAGTGTGGAGAGTGCTATCCCTGCAAACGGCGCTATCATATAAATCTTTATGATCCTGTTTAGTATGGTAAATATCACTATAAATCCACATACGCAGGTGAACAGGAAAAACAGCAATGCCGTCAAAAATCCTACTAAAGCACCCCATCCCGAGGCACCGGTCACTGCATCGTATACCGCTACTCCGTCAAAGTAGAATCCGAACTTTGCCTCGCCCAAGATGGCTGATGTGAGAGTTTTCGCCCATCCCATAAACTTTGGCATCCATGAAAGTGCGAGATTCATCACATTTGTCACCACGATGAGTTTTATAAACAGCTTGATAGTCCGCTCCATGGTCATCTCCGTATGAAGGTCAACTGCTTCCCTGCAGAATGAATACACAAAAAACAGCACCAGCAGTGTAACTGCGACTGAGTTGAGCGCTGAATAAATGTTTTGAATCTGTTTCCACGTATCAGCATAAACTCCCTCACTCGGGTTTTTGAGCAACACCTCACTTGCAAGCTTCATAAGGTCATTCCAAGTATATCCGGCGAGCTCAAAGAACGATTTTCCGCTAAAGAAGTCACCAAGATCAGAGAAAAACCCTGCTACCGTACTCCATAGCACTGAGTCTCACCTCCCTCCGTATATGTTTGATCATGCTGCTCCCAAGAGCTTGAGTAGTGTTGGTACAGCTATCATGATGAGACCTCCGATAACCTTTTTGATCGCCGCACTTTGTTGCGTGGTATCATGAGCAGAGTACGCAGTACCAAAGTCCAAAAGCCCCCACGCAAGAAATATAACCCCGACTCCTCCTACACAGGCAAGTACGAGATCTGTCAACACATCGATACCATCCGTAACCTCCGATACATCAGTATCCTTTGCAAATGCCCTGATAGGGCTGGTGGCAAGCATCATATAGAGCAATCCTAAAGTGCCTGCCACCGATCTTTTGATTTTCTTTCCCATCTCAAAACCTCTTCTTTCCGACGATCAGCAGTCTGGCATCGTGCCCGTCTGCTGTCCTGCAAGTCGATAATGTAATAAACTTTTCTTTATGAAAAAACTCCTCATCAGTCATCTCTTCTGCTTCTTTCTGAAGCTTTTTACCTTCCTTTGTTTGATAAATGCTCTGACGAAGGATCTTTTCTATAGTCTCCCTGTACACCGAGTCCGTATAAACATCCGTAAATCCGTATATATCTGAATTTATATCCGTGACAAGCACCGCTACGATATCGTATGCGGTCTTTGGCTCTCCGACTTTTGTAAACCAGATCACAGGATGCTTATCATAAAATGCTTTATCCCTGTATCCGTGAAGATATCCAAACATCCTCCTTCCGTTGATATTGTGACCATAGATGATGAGATTGTCAGAATCCATCGTACATCTGGCATCCAAAAAGGGAGTTCCCATAAATGAGTACTCCCTCTTAGGATTATGATGTAGATAGAACTGCGGATCATCTTTTGTCTGCATCACCGGATATGAAAATGCGGTCTTTGGTATCTTTATCCACCCGACCATATCCTTATATTTCTTTTTCAAAAGGTCTACGCCCTTTTCATTTTCTTCCTCAGCCAGCTCATCCATCTCTTGTTCTTCCTGCAATTGTTTGACAAGGTCGTCACTGCCAGCTGAAAATATCCCGAGTCCTATGATGATCAGGGCGAGTGCGGATACCAGGATAACTACCCTTTTGATCCTTTTATATTTCTTTTTTTTCATACAGGGTTGCGTGTTACATTGTTCCTCCCCGACGAACAATACTTTGTGATCCTTACCATTCATCAGATCACTTATCCTTATCCTTAGTCTTAACCTTGATCTGACTTCTCGCACCAAAGAATCCCGATAGGATCAATCCTGCTCCGATAAGGCTCAGGATAAACGGAAACGACTCCTTACCTGTCTGTGGAACATCCGGTTTATCCGGGATATGCTCATCCTCAATCTCTATCTCCTGAGTATCTGCCGTATCCTTGATCGTCACGGTCATATCCTCTGCTGTCTTATAGCCTTTCGGTGCAGATGTCTCGTGGAACGTATAAGTCTGATTTACTGCCAGGACTCCATCTATGGCAAGACCATTCTTTTTTGAAACTACACTGGTTACCACATTTCCCTCAGCATCAAGTATATCAAACTTCGCTCCGGCAAGCCCATCACCTGTCTCAGCATCACTCTTGATGAGAAGGATATGCGTCTGCTCATCGATCATAACGACCTTGTTATCAAACATATCCTCGTATACACCCTCTTCATTCTTTACAGAAACGATAGTGTGCTCGGCTCCCGGCACATGTGCAGATGTTCCTGATACTGCCTGACCGGACACAGCATCCGTCGATGATGTTGTAGGTGCCGGTGGGAGTTCTACAGTCTGAACCTTTCCCTTGACCATAAAATCTATATTGTCAGCTGTAACATATCCATCTGCAGGTCTGACCTCTGTGAGAGTATACTCAGTATCATGCAACAAACCTCTGATGATGAGACTTCCGGTATCTGATACCTCGGCTGAT
>JAFSTZ010000460.1 GCA_017445525.1 Eubacterium sp. | reverse complement strand
GAGCGGTATTCTGTAGAAACTGCATCGCTGAACAGATGGATGACCCACCTCTTAACCAAAGGGGGTGAGGCCATGAAGAGAGTAGGATTTATCGGCGCCGGGAAAGTGGCCTGCCAGATGGGGAAATATTTCTCCGAAAACGGCATACCCGTAACCGGCTACACGGACATCAGTGTTACAAGCGCAGACGAAGCTGCGACTTATACGGGTACAAAAGCTTTTGGGGATGATATGGAAGCCCTGATCGCCGAGTCAGATGTCGTATTTATCTCAACTCCCGATGATGTTATAAAGAGTGTTTGGGATGAGATCAAATCCATGGATATCAAGGGAAAGATGATAGGGATATTCAGTGGGTCATTATCAACAGATCTGTTTTCAGGGGCAAGTGATGCGGGTGCATCCGTAGTTTCAGCCCATCCGATGTATGCTTTTTCTGATCGTTTCTCAGATTATCGCAAATTACATACTGCTTCATTTACCGTTGAGGGTGATGATGACGCCGTCTCATTTATATGTGAGATTTTGGAGAGTCTCGGTCACAGGGTTGCCGTGATAGACAGCTCAAAAAAGATGCGTTATCATGCAGCGGCTTCTATAGCAAGCAACCTGATGATAGGACTGTATGATATCAGTCTGTCGATGCTGAAGGATGCCGGTTTTTCAGATGAAGACGCTGTATCATTTTTATCTCCGTTGATACAGGGGAATATCTCATCGGCACTTAGGACTTCACCCGCTGCAGCTCTGACCGGCCCTATTGAAAGAGGAGATACGGATACGTTTAGACATCACCTTGAGGTACTGACGCCTGAAGAGAGAGGTGTTTATCTGCCGTTGGCAAAGAGGCTTTTGATGATAGCGAGAGAGAAAAATCCGGAGCGTGATTACAGCAGTATGAAAAATCTGTTGCTATCCACGGATTTATAGTCTTGTGCCGAGGATATGTTCTCTCAGCACGTAGAGTGATGGCAGTGAATATTGATAAATGACCGGGAGACATATGTTTCCCCGACAGGGAGGATACTCGTGGAAGATCCTACCCGGAAAGCGAGGAAAAGATGGGAAAGAAAAACACTGTGCTGACATTTCAGCAGGCAAAAGAAGAGGGAAAAAAACTCACCATGCTTACGGCGTATGACTACTCTACGGCGAAACTGATCGATGAGGCCGGAGTAAACTCCATACTTGTTGGCGATTCATTGGGCAATGTCATACTCGGATATGATGATACGATCCCGGTGACCATGGAGGATATGATACATCACGGAGCGGCAGTTTCAAGGGGAACCAAGGATGCTCTTTTGGTTGTCGACATGCCATTTATGTCATACCAGGTTTCAGTTGAGGATGCTCTGATAAATGCCGGCAGGCTGATGAAGGAAGGCGGTGCGGATGCTGTCAAGCTTGAGGGTGGAGTGAGAGTTGTTCCTCAGATAAAAGCGATCACGGAGGCAGGCATCCCGGTATGCGCACATATCGGTATGACTCCTCAGTCGGTGAATACTTTCGGAGGTTTCAAGGTTCAGGGGAAAACCGAGGAAGCCGCAAAGCAGATGATAGAGGATGCGCTGGCAGTGCAGGAAGTGGGTGCATTTGCTGTTGTTCTTGAGTGTGTTCCGGCAGCACTTGCTGAGCTGGTAACGAAAAAGCTTTCCATACCGACTATAGGTATCGGTGCGGGAGCAGGCTGCGATGGACAGGTGCTTGTTTATGCGGATATGCTGGGGATGTATTCTGATTTCGTGCCGAAGTTCGTAAAGCAGTATGCGAAGCTCGGTGATGTGATGAAGGATGCCATACACGGTTATATAGATGAGGTTTCACAGGGGAGCTTCCCGAAGGAGGAGCACACCTTTAAAATATCAGATGATGTGCTGGAGAAGCTGTATTGAACTGTTCCGCACACGAAAGGAGACGTCATGCATTTACATATGTTGAAGGGGAAGATCCACAGAGCAACGGTGGTACAGGCAGAGCTTGATTATGTTGGTTCAATAACCATCGATCCGCTGCTGATGGAGGGTGCAGGAATACTTGAATACGAGAAGGTTCAGGTGGTCGATGTTAATAACGGAAATCGCTTTGAGACGTACGTCATAACGGGAGAGAAAGGCTCGGGTATGGTCTGCTTAAACGGCGCTGCTGCTCGCGAGGTCAGCGTCGGTGACAAGGTCATCATCATGTGCTACTGTGAGCTGACTCCGGAGGAGGTTAAATCTCATAAACCGAAGGTTGTATTTGTCGATGATGACAATCATATAGTATCGCTATCAGATGAAGAGAAACATGGTGAGATAAAATAAAAAAAGCCCGAAGGGAGGACAAACATGAAGCTTTGGGGAGGCAGATTTACCAAGGAAACAGATGAACTCGTAAACGCATTTAACTCGTCGATCGGTTTTGATCAGAGATTTTATAAGCAAGATATACTCGGATCCATCGCACATGTTACGATGCTCGAGAAACAGGGTATACTGACCTGCGAT
>JAFSTZ010000459.1 GCA_017445525.1 Eubacterium sp. | reverse complement strand
GATCACGGTGTTGATCTGGAGATGAGTGTATCACCGCCGTTCAACGAGTATTATCTTGCCGATCCTTTGGTTGAGAAGGTTCGTGCCGGCGAGATCTCCGAGGATAAGGTCGATGAAAAGGTAGAGCGTATCCTCCGCATGCTCGATCAGATCAAAGCCTGTGAGCCCGACAGATCGCAGGGCAGATACAACACTGTTGATCACCAGCAGACGATACAGGAGGTTGCAGAGGAGGGCATCGTTTTACTTAAAAATGATACCGAGCATCTGCCACTTTCTCCGCTTCGTGAAGACGGAACATATAAAAAGGTTCTTGTAGTCGGAGATAACGCCACCAGAAATCACAGCATAGGCGGTGGCTCATCCGAGATCAAGGCGCTTTATAATATCACGCCGATGATGGGACTGAAGATGGCCAGGGGCGGAGATGTAGAGTACAAATACATGAAGGGTTACTTCGTGGATGATGAGGAACATCTCTCGGTAAATGACGAGTGGGAGGCCATGAGTGAGGAACGTGCCGAGAGCTTAAATGATACAGCAGATCAGAAGCCTTATGCAGAGATAGTTGCCGAGCTCGTTATGTACGAGCCGCCTAAGCTCGATGAGGAGGCAGCAAAGAAGGATTTTGAGGAGCGTATCCTTCCCAATAGAAAGAAGTATCGTGACGAGGTTATGGCTGCGATCTCTGATTATGATGAGGTTATATTTATAGGCGGACTGAATCACGCTTATGATGTGGAGGGTTATGATAAAGAGTCCATCACTCTTCCGTATGCACAGGATGAGTTGATATCGGATATAGCGGATGCGGTAGGTGACAAGCTTACGGTAGTTATCATGTGCGGTTCGGCGGTTGAGATGCCTTGGATCGACAAGGTGCATTCGCTGATCCAGATGAGCTATGCCGGACAGAACGGAGGGCTTGCACTTGCGAGGATCCTGTACGGTGATGTGAATCCGTCAGGCAAGGTGCCTGAGACTTATCCGATCTGTCTCGCTGATACTCCGACGGAGAAGTATGATTCCTATCCCGGAATATTTTTCTCGGATAACGGTGAGCAACTGCCCGATGAGAAGGTCTGGGAGATGGGTCTGAAGGCTTATCAGTCCGGCCACAGAAGGTGTGAATACAAAGAAAAACTGATGGTGGGTTATCGTTACTATGAGACGGAGAACGTAGATGTACTCTTCCCGTTTGGTTATGGTCTTTCATACACTACCTTTGAGGTAAATGGTTGTGAGTCTGCAGTCACGGGCAGGCTCAGTGGCAAGTCATACAGAGGTGACTTCAGATCGGAGGTTCTGGACGGCGAGGACGATCCGCTGCAGATAGTGGTCAAGGGCTTGCTGAAAAATACCGGAAGCATGGACGGACGTGAGGTTCTGCAGCTCTATATCGGAAGCCCCGAGGCTGATCAGCCGTTGAAGCTGCTCAAGTCATTTATCAAGATAAATGCTGAGGCCGGCAAGACTGTGCCTTTCAGCATGACGATCGGCGAGGATGATCTCGCTACATTTGATGCGGATAACAATGCATTTTGCACGAAGTCCGGTGAGTATAAGTTATACCTCGGAACATCCGTGAAGGATATCGTCTACGAAGCGACAGTCAGGATATAGGATATGGGATCATATAAGGTTTTGATAGTAGATGACGATGAGGTCATAGCCCAGTCGACTGCGGAATATTTCAACATGTTTGATACTCCGAGCGCATATGTCACAAGCTTTGATGATGCGGTGAGTTTTCTTGATGACCATATGGTTTCATTGTTATTACTTGATATAAATCTCGGGGACAAATCCGGGTTTGATCTGTGTAAAAAGGTTCGGGAGAGTTATGACATCCCGATCCTTTTTATAAGTGCTCGTACAAGTGATGATGATGTGCTGATCGCACTGAATATCGGTGGGGATGATTATATAAAAAAGCCGTTTACTTTGAGCATTCTTCTTGCAAAAGTAAAGGCTATACTTGGCAGATATGAGAAGGCAAAAGAGGCAGTAAAGAGTGCTGTTCGTGAAGATACTAAGCAGGGGATAGTTGATATAAATGACGGCGATGAGTCTGCGATAAATGATATTTATATAAAGCTTAATTCACGCATAAGTCTCGATACTCATACACATAAATTAAGAGACGGCGATGAGCAGATAAGTCTCAAGGCGATGGAATACAAGCTGCTAAAATATCTGGTCGATCATGCAGGGATAGTTGTCACCAAGGATGAACTGTTACGGGATGTTTGGGACAACGAGTTTATCGGAGAGGGGACGCTGGCGGTGCCTATCAGGCACCTGAGAGAGAAGATCGAGGATGACCCCAAAGAACCTGAGTTGATAAAGACCGTATGGTGTGTAGGGTATATGATAGAGACGATAAATAAATGATATTATATATGTGCATTATATGATATACTGATATAATCGGTAAATTCATAATATCTGAGATCGTCCGGTAGTGTTTTATAGGAACCATAATTATATGAAGAATTATTATAGAACAGTAATAATATCCGGCATAATTTATTTTGCACTTGTATTGTCCTTTGTTTTATTCACGGGAGAGTACAGAGGAACAAGTGCGGAAAGAGAGTCGGATATTATTTTATTAAATGATATTACCTACGATGCTTCTGAATCGTGGGGTGATCTGAGTACTCTGGATGAGACTGACTACGGAGTTGATTTTGTGATACTCGACCCCGTGGAAAAGGTTATCTATTCTTCTGTAAAGGACGATGATACAACTGTAACAATAACCGTTGAACAGGCGATAAAAAAGGGATATCCATATAAATATATCTTTAAAAATGATCAGATGAAAGGTACTGTTATTCTTTTGGATGACGGACAGGGAGGACTGCTTGATCTGCGTCTAAGACTGGTTATCGGGTTGTCGGCTGTAGGGATAATATTTATCATCATAGCCTGTATCATCGGGGCAAGGATCAAAAAGAGGATTTATGATCCGTTTCGCGATATGGAAAGCTTTGCCGGAAGAGTAGCTGAGGGTGATCTCGATGTTCCGCTGCACATGGACAGGGATAATATGTTTGGAGCTTTTACAGAGAGCTTTGATATCATGAGGGACGAGCTTAGGGAATCCCGCAAAAGAGAGATAGAGGCTCAGAGGCGTGAGAGGGAGCTTGTGGCATCCTTGAGTCATGATCTGAAAACACCTATCACAGGGATCAAACTGACATGCGAGGTCCTGCAGGCGAAGCTGTCGAAGTATATAAATGATGAACTTGCAGCGAATGATATAAATACCCGGGAACACGTTTCTGATAAGTCCGGAACTGATGGTGACAAGGCAGATTGTATAGCGTATATGGAGCAACTGTCATCCGAGATAGGACCAAAGCTTGACAACATTTATGCGAAAGCCGAGCAGATAGAGTTGTTGATAAATGATCTGCTATCGTCCACGCTTGAGGACCTCGGTGAGTTCAAGGTTGCCCCTGAGGATGTCAGCGCAGAGGTTCTGGCCGATATCGTTTCGAGATATGATGACAGAGGATTGACAGTTATTTCTGATATCCCGGAGGCGATCATTTATATAGATCAAAGACGTATAAGTCAGGTCATCGGCAACATCATCTCCAATTCATATAAATACGCCGGCACGAGGATTGATGTCGGATTCCGTCTTGTGGAGGGATTCATGGAGATGAGTCTGACAGACTATGGTCCCGGGGTTCCACAGGAGGAGCTGGCCCTGATCACCAACAAGTTTTACCGCGGAAAGCAGTGGGTGGAAAGCGGTGAGG
>JAFSTZ010000458.1 GCA_017445525.1 Eubacterium sp. | reverse complement strand
TGACAACAAGCAGGTTGACGGGGTGATATTTGTAGCTACGGTCATCACGGGCAAACACAGAAGGATGATCCGTGATTCGTCGATACCGATCGTGGTTGTCGGTCAGAAGATCGATGAAGCGGATTGCGTATATCACGATGATTATCACGCTACCTATGAGCTGACGGAGATGTTGATAAATAAGGGCAGAAAAAAGCTTGCATACATCTCTGCACTCAAGGAGGACCGGGCAGTAGGACGAGAGAGGACAAAGGGTTATGTGGATGCCGTGAGAAAGCATGGACTCGGTGATGCGGCGGACAGGATAGTAGAGGGTGATTTTTCCAGAGAATCAGGGCAGGAAGCGATGGAGCAGCTCCTCAGAGACTGTCCTGATATAGATGCGGTGATCTCGGCGACTGACACCATGGGGGTCGGAGCCATACAGGCATTACGGCTTTTTGGGAAAAATATACCCTCCGACGTTATGATAGCAGGCATCGGTAACTCGCCTATGTCTGAAGTGATCTCACCCACTCTCACTACGATGAATTATGAGTATGAGGAGAGCGGCAGGATAGCAGCTCAGCTTTTGCTGGACAAGATACTGCCGGGACAGAGCGAGGATCGTGCTTCCGGGAGTACCGCGAAGGATGCACATGGTGCCGGACAGAGCAGTGCTGACGGCAGTGATATGACCTGTGCACAGATACTTTTGGGTCACAGATTGATCGAGAGGGAGTCGACTGTCGGATCCGGTGATAAACAGTCTTGTTGACAGTCGGTATTACAGTTTGTTTCTGACGTGTTACTTTTTTGCTGTTTTATTCAATTTTTACTTTTCATTTATATATTTTGATGTTATAATAACATAAAAAGGTTACTATTCACGGCTGAATTATGCATATAAGAGTATCGGATGCTTGCATTCGTGAACTCTCATATACATAATTCAGGCTGAAGGGTGTCACTAAAAAAGAAAGAGAGGTAATCATTTATGAAGGAATTCACTTATGTTATCACCGATGCACAGGGGATCCACGCGAGACCGGCAGGCCTTTTTGTAAAGGAAGCGGCAAGCTGTGAGTGCGACGTAAAGATCTCCAAGGACGGCAAAGAGGTCGATGCAAAGAGGATACTCGGTGTGATGGGACTCGGAGCCAAGCAGGGCAACGAGATCGTGCTCAAGTGCGAGGGACCGGATGAGGACGCAGCCATCGAGAAACTGAGTAAGTTTTTGCAGGAGAACCTGTGATATTTTTAAACAAAAGCTGACATACAACGCAGATTTATCTGTAGCTGTATGTCAGATATTTTTTTAGAAGGGAGCATAAAATATGATCAAGTTGGAAGGAAAGAGTGTTTTCGGTGGAGTTGCCATCGGACCGATCGCCATATTCTCCAAGGCGGATACGACAGTGAGACGTGAGTCCATAGAGGATACGGAGGCTGAGATCGCCCGTTATCATGAAGCGACAGAAAAAGCCAAGGATCAGCTGCAGGCACTGTATGAGAAAGCACTGAGGGAGGTCGGCGAGGAGAGCGCATTTCTTTTTCAGTCGCACCAGATGATGCTTGATGATCTCGACTATGTGGAGAGTGTTGAGAACATTATAAACACTCAGAAGACCAACGCCGAGTACGCTGTTGCCACTACCGGTGACAATATGGCAGAGATCTTTGCCATGATGGACGATGCGTATATGAAGGAGCGTGCAGCCGATGTCAAGGATGTCACAAACCGCGTTGTAAGCATACTTTCGGGAGCAGGTGCTACCGGTATGAACGCTACCGAGCCGTCCATCCTGCTGGCTGATGATCTTGCTCCGAGTGAGACCGTACAGCTGGATAAGTCGCTTGTTCTGTCATTCGTTACCAGATACGGATCGACCAACTCTCATACGGCGATACTTGCCCGCACGATGAATATCCCGGCACTTATCAGTGTGGATTATCCGGAGGACTGCGAGGGAAAGACGGCTATCGTCGACGGCACGGCCGGGATCATTTATATAGATCCTGACGAGTCGACTCTTGCCGAGTATAAAAAGAAAAAGGAAGAGGAAGAGCAAAAGGCTGCCCTCCTCGAACAGCTGAAGGGCAAGGAGAACGTCACCAAGGACGGTCGAAAGATAAACATATACGCCAACATCGGCGGTGTAAAGGACGTTGCATCGGTGCTTGAGAACGATGCCGGTGGTATAGGCCTTTTCAGAAGCGAGTTTCTGTATCT
>JAFSTZ010000052.1 GCA_017445525.1 Eubacterium sp. | reverse complement strand
TCTCTTTTCTTCCGATCTGCTGAACACCCTTATACTTGATTTCTTTTGTTTTACTGTCACACATGCCGGTGTAAACTTGATCGTATAATCATGCCTTAGAGCATAAATGCGCAAAGAATTCAACGTTGTCACTACCTCTGATACCGTAGAAGGAGCGAGTCCGTTCTTTTTTATCCCACCGTTAGTTCTCAAATCTCCGACAAAACTCACAAGGTTTTCATTGGTTATATCGGATAGTTCCATCTCTCCGAATACCGGGAGTATATAACTGCGTAACATGTTTTCGTACTTAATTACAGAGGATTCCTTAAGAAAGGTCTGCGCTTCGCGTAACCAACATTCGCTTACAACTGAAACCTTCCCTGCCTTGCCTGCCGAAGTCTGATCTATCTCCATCTTCAATCATTCCTCTTGTAGAATTATTTTTCAGCTCTAGCATATATGTCCTCTTTCACGCTATACCTATGTTCTTTGCTATATGCTCCACCCATTAGGACAAAGTATATCACACCCTACAGTTCATGTCAACGACCTCATGATTCAAACAGTTACCATTCACTATCTCCCTTTACCTCTCAACAATTGTATTATCCGATGAAATAATCTCCAGACTCCCCCTCACCACTTCAACCGATGCAGCTCGCCTTTCGTGTTCAGGCCGTCAAAACCCCACTGGCGCATGACCTCGTAGGTTACGATGGCTACGGAGTTTGACAGGTTGAGTGATCTTATGTCGCCCCACATGGGGATGCGGATACATCTATCCGGATGCTCCACGAGGATCTCCTCGGGTATGCCGGCACTTTCCTTGCCGAACATGATATAGCAGTCATCCGAGTATGAAACATCAGAATAGACATGCCGTGCCTTGGTCGAGGCGAAGTACAGATCGGGCTGAACAGACTCAGCTAAACCAACCTGCCCAACATCCGCTGAGCCACTCACAACTCCGAAATTTTTGTACAAAAAATCGGGATAGCTGTCATACACCGTGACATCCAGCTTATCCCAATAATCCAATCCTGCCCGCCTGACCCATTTATCCGTGACCTGAAATCCCATCGGCTCTATCAGGTGCAGCCTCGTCCCCGTAGCGACACAGGTACGACCGATGTTGCCGGTGTTCTGAGGGATCTCCGGCTCAAGCAGTACAATATTCAAACTCATATCCGATCAGCTCTCCTGCTTCAGTGCAAGGAACAAATCGATGCCGCCCCCGTCAAATACCATGGGCACGCAAAGTGACTTCGTATACGTCGATGTAAAGCTCACCTCGCCGTGTGAAAGTGTCGGCGGTGTGATATCGATACCGATACCCGATGATGAGAACACCGTTGAAGCGTTACCCATGATCATGTTCCCAAGCTCCGAAAGAGCCGAGGATGCAAAGTCATCTATCTGTGTGATCTCAGTCATACACATCTTTGAAGCGATAGCACATGCATTCTTCTCAGACATAGCTATCAGAACCTGTCCACGCATCTCACCCGTTACGCCTATGATGATCACCCAATCATCCTTGCTGAAGGACGCCTCCTTCAAGACGGGTTTCTGGATGGCAACTTCAACAAAGCACACATCCTGCAATATTTTTTTTGCGGTCATCAAAAACGGATTAATATGTTCCGCATTGAGTGTTGCCATATCACCGTCCTCCTATCTCATGTCTGCCTATCCACGGTCTTCTCTCTCCGGAGAGTCCGAAACTGTGACGTCTGACTGTCATCGCTCGGTCGTGAATAGTAGTATTATACCACATTTATCTCTTCGTGTCTACAAAAATCTTTATCTTCTCAAGAGCAATTTTCAGATTTTCGATGGAATACGCATAAGAAATACGCAAAAATCCCTCTCCGCAATCGCCGAACGCAGTGCCGGGAACCACGGCTACACGCTGTTTTTCAAGCAGCTCCATAGCAAAGTCCTCCGATGTCATCCCAAGACTTTTGATCGAAGGGAATACATAGAAAGCCCCCCTCGGCATAAAGCAGTCAAGCCCCATCTCTCGCAGTTCGTGCACCAAAAAGCGCCTTCTCTCATCATAGCTCTCGCGCATCTTCTCCACATCCGCATCACCGTGCTGCATGGCTTCGATGGCGGCATACTGGCTTGTCGTGGGTGCGCACATGATCACATACTGGTGAACCTTGATCATCTGTGAAAGGATGTTTTCGGGTGCCGCCGCATATCCGAGTCTCCAGCCCGTCATGGCAAATGCCTTGGAGAAACCATTTATAAGGACTGTCCGCTCCTTCATCCCGGGCAGGGAGGCGATGGATACGTGTCTGCTGCCATACGTCAGCTCCCCATATATCTCATCGGAAAGCACGAAAAGATCGCGTTCCTTTACTATATCGGCTATTTTTATCAGATCTTCACGGTCCATAACAGCACCTGTCGGATTGTTCGGAAATGGCAGAACTACCATCTTAGTCCTGTCGGTCAGAACTGACAGCAACTTCTCGGGAGTCAGCTTGAACTCGTCCTCGACATCGAGAGGAAGCCGCACAGGCACACCACCTGCCAGAACAACGCATGGATAATATGAAACATAGCAGGGCTCCGGTATGATGACCTCATCACCGGGATCCAGCATAACCCTGCAGGCAAGGTCTATAGCCTCCGATCCGCCGACCGTGACAAATACTTCCTTTGCGTCATAATCAAGGTCAAAACGCCTCTTCAAATACCCGCAGATGGATGAACGAAGCTCCATCAAACCCGCATTGGAGGTATAGAAGGTACGTCCCTTCTCGAGGGAGTATATACCCTCCTCCCTAATATGCCAGGGCGTATCAAAATCAGGCTCGCCGACACCGAGGGAGATCACATCCTCCATGGTGCTCGCCATATCGAAAAATCGCCGTATCCCGGACGGCGCCAGTGATGTCACTGTCTTTGATAATGGATCTCTCATGGTGTTATCAACTGCCTTTCATCAGCATCTTTTATCTTTTCAAGAGCAACTCCGTGCTCTTTATACTTCTTCAGAACAAAATACGTGGCGCAGCTGACCACGCTCTCCATGGGTGCCAATTTGTTCGTAACAAATTGGGCTACCTCTTTCATGCTGCTGCCATCGATGGTCACAGTGAAGTCAAAGTTACCGCTCATCAGGTAAACATCCTTCACCTCATCGAACTGGTATATCCTGGCTGCGATCTTGTCAAATCCTCGTCCTCTCTCGGGAGCAGTCTTCACCTCGATAACGGCCGTGACTCTCTCGTCTCCGGTCTT
>JAFSTZ010000457.1 GCA_017445525.1 Eubacterium sp. | reverse complement strand
GATATAGTTCCTGTTGATTATAATGTAGGAGATATGCTGTCTGAGGTAGTGAATATGATTTGGCTCAAGGCACATGAGAAGGGACTGGGCTTTGAAGTGAACATTGATCCTCAGGTTCCTACGGTTTTATACGGAGATGAAGTCCGTATCAAGCAGCTGATCATAAATCTTTTGAACAATGCCGTAAAGTATACTAAAAGCGGGCATGTTGAACTCCGGATAGAAAACAATGCTATCGATGAGAATACGACTGAACTCGCGATCTCTGTCGCAGACACCGGAATGGGTATAAAAAAAGAAGATATCCCCTATCTGTTTGATGCGTTCAAGCGTGTGGATGAGGGACAAAACCGCCATATAGAGGGGACCGGACTGGGACTGAGTATCGTCAAACAGCTGGTCGAGCTGATGGGCGGAACGATCAACGTAGACAGTGTGTATGGCGAGGGATCGACATTTACCTTTGTTGTGAAGCAGGGTATCACCAACAAAAATGCGATCGGCGAACTGAATATCCACAATCAGCAGATGGCCAGAAGGAGCAATTATACAAGTGCCTTTTTGGCTCCGGAGGTCAGCATACTGATCGTTGATGACAACGAGATGAATATCGAGGTGGAAAAGAGACTTCTGGAAGATACGGATATGAGGATCGACACGGCGCTTTCGGGAAAAGAAGCGCTTGATATGTGCCAGAAGCTTCATTACGATGCTATCTTTATGGATCATCTTATGCCGCAGATGGATGGAATCGAATGTCTGGAAAAGATCAGGAATCAGATCGGAGGTCTCAACAGAAATACCCCGGTCATCGTTCTTACTGCTAATGCGGGAAGCGAGAACAGAGAGTTGTACAACAGAGCCGGTTTTGATGGATATCTGGTGAAGCCTGTTTCTTCAGAAAGTATGGAAGAGATGCTTATCAAGCATGTTTCGAGTGACAGGATCATTCTACGGACAGCGATGATCGGCGACGATGAAGAGATCCATACCTCTGAGAAATATGCTGAAAAAACTCCGGTTATCATCACCGCATCGAGTATGGTCGATCTTCCTGATTCTACGGTCAGAAAGCTCCATATTCCGATACTTCCGTTCGTGATAAATACGGATGAGGGAGTTTTCAAGGATGGCGTTCACATGGATGCCAGTGAGCTGATCCGGTATATCAATCTCGGCAAGGAAGCAGTGTCAGCCCCGCAGAGTGAGGCTGAGTACACCAAGTTCTTTGCGGATGTACTGAAGAAAACGCACCATATCATCCATATATCCCTGACGACAAGCATGAGTGTCGAGTATAAAATCGCCACGGAAGCAGCGAAATCGTTTGACAATGTCACGGTCATCAATTCTGGACTTGTTTCCAGTGCAACAGGTATCCTTGTTCTCATTGCTTATAAGCTGGCCGGTCAGGGAATGCAGGTACCGGATATCATAAACGAGTTGGAAGAGGTGAAACATCGACTGAGATGCAGCTTCATTATAGACTCGACAGAGTATATGGCAAACAGGGGCTATCTCAACAAACGACTTCATAAAGTCGCACAGACACTTAACCTTCACCCTGCACTTCGTATCAGGAAGGATAAGGCGGGGATTGGCGGAGTATGGTTCGGGCGCACCAAACGAGTGTACAGGAAATATTTAAAGAAAGCGCTTCCACCGGATTTGATCCCGGATCCGGATGTAGTTTTTATCACGTATGCCTACCTGCCCGTCGAAACCCTTGAGTGGATCGAGCAGGAGATAAAAAAGCTTGCTTATTTCGAGCATGTGGTATTTCAGCAGGCATCGGCGGCCATATCTTCCAACTGCGGTCCCGGTACATTCGGAATCCTTTATATCCTTAAATCAAACAGGTCATACAATATCGCATCGTTTATTGATGATGAAACGGAGATTGAGGACATCGGGGATTCGGAGGAGATGACCGACGATGAGAGTGAAGCAGAGTATGAAGAGACGATCGATACATTTGATGTAGTAGAAGAATATGAAGAGGAGCCCATAGAGGAAGCGGAAGAGGAAGATAAATGGTACAGTACTCTTGACAGTATCGACGCAAAGCTTGCGATCAAAAACAGTGGTTCGGAGGAGGCATTTAAGTCGGTTCTTGAGATATTCTTTGATTCGATCCAGGATAAACATGATGCTCTTGAGAATTATTATTCATCCGGAGACTGGGAAAACTATACGATCAAGATACATGCTCTGAAGAGCTCGGCAAAGCTTGTCGGAGCCATGGAACTCAGTAAAATGGCAGAAGCTCTCGAGATGGCAAGTAAAGGAGACAATATCCCATTCGTCAAAGAAAATCATGATTCCGTGATGGAGTTTTATCTGAGCTATAAAGAGTCTCTCGCCCCTGCGTTCCCTGAAAAGGAGGTTGAGGAAGAGGAAGATAAACCTGTTGCGGATGAGGATACCATGAACAGAATATATGATGAGTTGCGTATTGCGGCTGATGATATGGACTGTGATGAGGTTGAGAGGATCATAGAAGAGGCCAAGGAGTATGCTATTCCGGATTCCGAAAAAGAGAGATTTCTGCTTGTCAGTGAAAAGGCAGATATGCTTGATTATGATGGGATTCTTGAAGTATTGGAGTGAGTAAAAAAGGAGGTAGATAAATGGAAGCATATGCACAGGAAAAAGTAGAAAAACTCCTGCGCGGAGAAGTCAAGTACACATCATCAAATCTTGCACTGAATATGATGATATCAAAAATGAAAAAGAGGGTAGAAGCGGATCCCGGATGCATGGAGTCATGCATAAAGGAGATGGATGAGTTTTTGTCGAAATATCCTATCGTGGCAAAAGTGGATCTTGCAAACATTGCGATGCTTTAATATCGGATCAAGGAGGTATTGAGATGCTTATCACATTGGAAGAAACAATTAATCTTATTAATGATGGAAAGGTACTCCATATAGCAGCGGATGATTCGCTTCTGCAAAAGCTCCCGAAGGGGAAGTGGATCGGAGGAACGACACCTTATTTTATTGCTGAGGAAGGTGGTATTTTTACCAAGGATATGCTCTTTGTCGATGAGCTGGATTTTGCGGAGGAAGTCAGGATCGCAGTTTACGGGAAGTATAATGTTTTTCAGATCGTAGAGGAATGCTTTGACAATGGGCTTACGTTGCTCATCATGCCTTACTCATCGGAGATAGCTGCCAAGTATTCAAAAGAGGCTCCTGACGTCGAAGAGTTGCTTATGCATCCGACGATAGGATGGATAGCAGGTGCTGACCTTGATGCCGGTGGTGAGTACAAGGTGTATGATGGGGAGAGTGGCACATCGTATTCGGATAAGGCTGTCGTCATGTACATAAAACTCCCCGAAGGCAAGACAGCAATGATAAATATGGTAAATATATTCAAAGATGATAAGAATGATCCCATCATACGGTTTAACGACAACAGTCTGGATGTCGTGAATTGTACGGTTGACGGGAAAGAGGTAAACTTTGCCGAGTATATCGAAAAGAACGGCGTTGACACCAAGATGCCCATTGTTGCCGACCATAACGGATCTTATATAAATACATCGATCAAATCGATAGAAAACGGTGCGGTAAGCTTCTATGCTCCGGTCTTCCGGAATATGGATTATCGGTTTGCTACCCATGTGGGCGATTATGCTACGGAGTTCAAAAAGAAGATAGCTGAGGCAGAAGCACATAATCCTGTGTTCTCCTTCAACTGTATACTGAATTATCTGTATGGAAATCTGAACGGACAGAAGATCCCGCCTTATACAGGACCTGTTACCTTTGGCGAGGTGGCGTATCAATTGATCAATCAGACACTGGTGTATTGTGAGATTTTAGGAGATTGATATGGAAACAGTCGTAGAGATAAACGATGCGGCAAACGGATTTGTGTGGGGAACCTTCGGTCTGGCACTTCTTATCGGTACCGGATTGATATGTACTGTGATCACCGCATTTTTCCAGGTCAGGCACTTGAAACATTGGTGGAGGAATACCTTTGGACTGATCAGGGATAAAGCTCGCATCATTAATGATGCCGGAGCCCTGTCACAATTCCGCACGTTTTGTACGGCTCTTTGTGCGGTGATCGGGACCGGAAATATCGCAGGTGTTTCCACTGCGATCTGTGTCGGAGGACCGGGTGCGGTTCGTTGGAGGGGGGTGGCGGCGTTTTTTGGAATGATGCTCAAGTACTCCGAGATCGTTCTTGGGATGTTCTACCGACGACGCAACTCTGTCGGAGCGTGGTCCGGCGGACCGATGTATTATCTTCAGGATGGTTTCGGATCAAAAAAACATGGCAGAAGATTTGGAAAACTGCTGGCTGTCCTGTTTTGTATCTTCACCGTGCTGGCATCATTCGGAATCGGCAATATGGCTCAGATCAACAAGATCACCATCAATGTTCAGTCTTCCTTTTTATCCGATGTGGAAAGTGAGACGTTCCTTGGAGCATCGAAGGTTAACTGGGGGATCGGGTTGTTTTTGATGGTGGCCATGATGGTGATATTGATCGGAGGTTTCAGGAGGGTTGCTGCGGTTTCGGAAAAGATCATACCGCTTATGTCGATACTGTATATCCTGGGATGCGTCATCATGATATTCATCCATATCAACCAGATTCCTGCGGCTTTTTCAGCGATATTCAAGTTCGCTTTTGGGACGGATGCGGCCATAGGAGGAGCTGCCGGGACAGCGGTGCAGCTGGCATTTATCACGATCAAGAACGGATGCAAACGAGGCGTTTTTTCCAATGAAGCGGGGCTTGGTTCGTCGGTCATGGTTCATACCAACAGCTGTTCCCGAGAGCCGGTTCATCAGGGCATGTGGGGGATCGCAGAGGTATTTCTGGATACCATAGTCATTTGTACTCTTACGGCACTTGTCGTCCTGACATCCGGAGCGATCGATCTGAATACCGGTCTTGCACTGGAAGGAGTCAACGATTCAACACTGGTCACAAAGGCGTTCGGTGCTACGTTTGGAGTCCCAGGTGAGTGGTTCGTGGTTTTAATGATCACGCTCTTTGCTTTTACGACAGTACTTGGCTGGTCGTATTACGGGGCAAAGGCTACAGAGTATCTGTTTGGAGTCTTATCGGCCAAGGTATATCGCGTGATATTTGTGTTGATCATCATTCTCGGAGCCCTGATGGGGTCAAACCTGGCCTGGGATATTTCGGATACCTTCAATGGACTGATGATGATCCCTAATCTGGTCGGAATACTAGTGCAGATACCTTTGATCATAAAGCTGACACGAAACTATATAGACAGAAGGATAAAAGGAAAAGATGTCATGCCTATGCTTTCGTATAATGCAGATATTCAGAAGGAAGCGATAAGTGCGATCGCAAAGGGGGCGGATTGATCCTCGTCGTAGCGATCACCTGGCTGTGTATTGGTTGTTTTGTTTCTGTTGATATCGTAAAGGAGGGAAACATGAAAAGAAAACTGTTTGCAACTTTGATGGTGTTCACGCTGATGCTTTCGATGGTTTATCCTATCGCCCAATCCGGCACACCGGCTACGGCAGCTGTAAGATTTCATATCGCCAGCAGATGGGGCGGTGATGAGATGGATGACTGGCCGCTCTCGATCAGTTGTGATCCCGATTACCCGATCATCGGACCTGAAGTCGGTGAGACCAGAGAAGAGTCGATCACGGCTCTTCAGTATGAGAAGGGGAACCGTGTCAAATCCATGAAGATAAAGAATTACTCCAAGGATATCGTGAAGATCGGGAAGAAAAAGATCAATACCGAATATGGCGCCTACTTCAAGGTGAAAGGTTTGAAAAAAGGGTATGCCCATATAAAGGTCATCGTAAAGATAAAGTATGCTCAGGACGGAAAAACCACATATGTTTGGGATATCAAGAAGTATCCTGTAGGACATAACGATGATTGATCATCAAAAAGCCTTGCTTTTGCGAGGCTTTTTGTGTTATAATGTCAGTCGGGGATGATGATCTATCATCAAAAAAGGGAAAGACAGGTATAAATAGGTATATGGGTGAAAAGAGTGTTGAAAAAAAAGGTCTGTTCAGCAGGATAAGAGATGCTATATTCGGTGATCGTGATCTGTGGCAGCAGCTTCTCAGCGTTGCGATCATCATTTCGATAGCCGGAGCTCTTATATCTGCTGTTATATCTATAATTTTAGGCAATTCTCTGATAGCGATAATTGCTTATTTTGCTTCATGCATTCTTGCTGCAGTCTCTCTGGTCATGTATCTGAGAGCAAAAAACATGATATATGCAGCCGTGTTTTTTTCAGTGGTCACGAACTTCATCCTCATGCCTATCATGTATTTTTCTTCAGGAGGATATCTCGGAGGCATGCCTCTATGGCTTTTGTTGAGTCTTGTCCTCACATGGATGGTAGTACGCAATAAGTTCATGTATGTTTTGTATGGTCTTGAACTTTTGTTTCAGTGTGGATGTATCCTGTATAGTGAATACCATCCTGAGACGGTCATCTATTTCCAGAACGGCAGCGATACCGCATTGGACGTTATACAATCACTTGTTCTGGTTTCTCTGATAATCGGTATGATCATCAGATATATCAACGGAGCCTATGAGAAGAAAAAGGCAGAGCTTGATGAGACCAACGATTATCTTGAAAAGGCAAATGAAAGGATCACACTCCAGTCCATGTATACGCTTGCCAAGACCATAGATGCCAAGGATAAATACACCAACGGACACTCTATGCGTGTTGCGGAGTATACTAAAATGATCGCAAAGAGACTGGGCTATTCAAAGGAAGAACTCGATGTGATCCAGAACATGGCCATGTTGCATGATGTCGGAAAGATAGGTGTTCCCGATGCCATCATCAACAAAAGTTCAACACTTACGGATGAGGAGTTTGCTATCATCAAGGAGCATCCATCGATCGGATACGACATCCTCTCTGAGATGCCGGAGATGGAGGAGATAGGAGTCGGCGCCAGATGGCACCATGAGAGATATGACGGAACAGGCTATCCGGATGGATTGAAAGGAGAGGAGATACCTCTTGCTGCGAGGATAATAAGTGTGGCAGATGCTTATGATGCCATGACAAGCAACCGAAGCTACAGAGACAATCTGTCACAGAGTGAGGTTGTCAGAGAGTTTGAGAACGGCAGAGGAACACAGTTCGATCCCAGGATAGCGGATATAATGCTCGAGATCATAAGAGAAGATCCTGATTATGAACTCCATGAGTAGTAAAGAGGATTGATATGCGTTTAGAATACAAGACAGATACAGACGGTGTTATCCTTACGAGGCTTTACGGAGACAGCCCCGTAGTGATCGTACCGTCTGTTATTGCAGATAGGCCTGTGATCGGTCTGGGAGAGTACTGTTTTTCAGAGAAATCAGTTGCTCCGGATGGATCGGCTCGCATAGATCATGAAGGAGCGGAAGAGAGAGCACTGTCGGGGGATTATATCACCGAGGTCAGTATCCCGGAAACGGTAAAGTCCATAGGTGATCTGTGTTTTTACGGTTGCCGCAAGTTAAAGACAGTCGAGCTCTACGATGCCTCGATCGGATCAGATGCTTTTATGAACTGTCACCAATTGTCATTATTTATACTACATAAAAGTGTGCATGAGAAAACGGCTCTCAGAAGGATACTCATGCAGAGAAATGCCGAGACTTATGTCAGGTTTGACGATGCTGAGGCTTACTTTCCCGAGTTTACAGAGCATTATGACCTGATAGGACCGGCACATATTTTTGAGCTTGCCATAGACGGAGAAGGTCTCAGAGCAAGGCAGTGCTTTGAAGATGATGTATTCAAACCGGAAGCTTATGATGCCGCTTTTCAAAGAGCGGTATCTGCAGAGGATGAAAGGACACTCTGTCGCATGGCGGCTGCGAGACTTCAGTTCCCGGAACATTTATCTGAAGAAGCGAGGAACATGTATGAGGATTATATCAGTGAACATATAGAAGTGCTTGCGGCCGATGCGGTACTGAACAGAGATCTGGGTCTGATCATCGCGCTGGCTGAGAGGGGAGAGCTGTCATCGGAGCAGATCAAACAGTGTCTCATGATAACAACGAAGGAGAGATGGATAGAGGGCACACGGATGCTGTTAGGGGTTAGCACATCATATAATAATTAACTGCCACATTACTTTGTTGTTTTCGGTTGTAAGCGGATACTTTACCCTGACTGCTTTTATAGGAGTACAACGAGTATGAATAACAGTAGTACTATCAAACAAACGGGTTTTACTGATATAGATGCACCGCGTAAACAGCTTGCGGAGCGTGCTCTGTCACTGTCGCGCGATGAACTGTATACGGATATGCCGTTTTTCGGGATGGCGCTTTCAAAGCTTATATACAGTTCCGATCATCGGCTTATGACTACCGCTACCGACGGGGAATATTTATATTATCATGAGGATCATATCCTCAAGCTTTTTAAGGATAATCCGATATATCTGAATCGTTTATATCTGCATAGTTTATTGCATCTGTTATTTGCTCATCCGTGGTTAAAGGGAGATCGGGATACCCGGCTATGGGGGATCGCTGCCGATATGGCAGTGGAGTATGCCATCGACAGGATGGATAAGCCGAGTGTGAAACGAGTTATGGGACTTACGAGGACGACCTGGTATGAGAGACTCGAGAAGTCCGGGAGAGGTATTTCGGCCGCTGTTATTTATCGTGAATTGCTGGATAATCCACATGATAAAAATGAGCAATTATATCGTGAGTTTTTTGCCGATGATCATGTATTCTGGCCAAAGGAAAAACGCCTTTCCGAGCAGCAGATGATGATACAGAAAAAGTGGCAGCAGACTGCCAAACAAACCGAGGAGAAACGCCGCTCGGGACATGACGATGGAGACGGATCGGCAGCGATGTCGTATCAGATCCGGGCATCAAAAAGCAGAAGAAATTATCGTGATTTTTTACACAGATTTACAGTGCTCCATGAGGAACTTCAGATAGATCCCGATGAGTTTGATACCGGATACTATATATACGGATTGTCACTGTATAAAAATATGCCGTTGATAGAACCGGTAGAGACAAAGGAGATAAAACGTATCCGTGATTTTTGTGTAGTGGTTGATACCAGTTACTCTACGAGTGGCGAGTTGATAAGATCATTTTTAAGAGAAACGCTGATGCTGATAAAGGACAGTGACAGTTTTTTCAGAGAGAACCGTCTGCATCTGATACAGGCTGATGATGATGTGCGTGAGGACAGACTGATATCGGGAGAGGCGGATATCGATAGACTTTTTGCTGACTTTGAGGTAAAGGGCGGCGGTAATACTGACTTTCGTCCGGTGTTTTCGTATGTGGATGAACTGCTCGGGAGCGGGACCTTTGAAGAGCTTTGCGGGTTGATATACTTCACGGATGGTCTTGGCATATATCCGGAGAAGGAGCCTGCGTATAAAACCGCATTTGTTTTTCCGGATGAATACGACGGTGAGGTGCCGGTGTGGGCGATACGTATCGTTCTCGACGAGGCGGAGTTTATCACCCGTCAGACAGTAGAATAGCAGAGTTTTTGCAGCTGGACAAGATGGTATTAATCAGCAGACAGGAGACTTATCATGAACATAAAAGAAGCAAAGCAGGAGATCAAGAATACAGTTTCGGTATATCTGGACAAGGATGCTGACGGAAACTACCGGATACCCGCAGTACGACAGAGACCGATACTTCTCATCGGTCCTCCGGGAGTAGGAAAAACTCAGATCATGGAGCAGATAGCAAAGGAGTGTGGGATATCTCTGGTCTCCTATACTATCACTCATCACACCAGACAGACAGCTGTGGGGTTGCCTTTCATCGCCGAAGAAGTCTTTGACGGCAAGACATACAGCGTGACGGAATACACCATGAGTGAGATCATAGCGAGTATACATCATGCAATGGAGGAGGGGATAAGCAGAGAGGGGATACTTTTTATCGATGAGATAAATTGTGTGTCCGAGACTTTGGCACCGACCATGCTTCAGTTTCTGCAGAACAAGACTTTTGGCAATCAGCCTGTGCCGTCGGGATGGATCATCGTGGCAGCGGGGAATCCTCCCGAGTACAACAAGTCGGTCAGGGAGTTTGATGTGGTGACGCTTGACCGTGTGAGAAAGATTGATATAACTGCAGACCTCGGTGTGTGGGAGGAGTATGCCTCCGATGCCGGGATACACAGATCCATACCGGCTTATCTGAAGCTGCATCCGGAGCATTTTTATATCATGGAAACAGATGTGGACGGAAGACACTTTGTAACTGCCAGAGGATGGGAGGATTTCTCGCATCTGTTGACTGCTTACAGGGAGAAGCATATCCCGGTTACTGAGGATGTGATATATGAGTATCTGCCGCACAGGGATGTTGCAGAAGGCTTTGCGGCTTATCTGGAACTGTATGCAAGATATGAAGAGGAGTATCCCATCGATGCCATATTAAACGGAGATACTCCGAGTGTTATATATGAGAGATTGTTGAAGGCGGGATTCGATGAGAGAGTTGCAGTGGTCGAGCTTGTACTGACCGGACTTGTGAATATGATAAAGTCATTGGGTGAGACAGAGTCAAAGAGTGTGCAGCTTGAAGGAAAATCACCTTCATCATCCGGGAATCGGGATGCGGAAAAATCACTTGAGCATGCATTTTCATTTATGGAAGATGCCTTCGGTGAGGGTGAGGAGATGGTTATCTTTGTTACCGGACTGACGATGAATACAGATTGCGTTCTGTTCCTTGCAGAGCATCTGAGTGAGAAATATCTGAAGTACAGTGAGAGACTGCTCATCGGTACAAGACGTGGGGAGCTTTTGTCTGAGATAGCGGAGGCCTGATGCCTAAAGTCTGACAAGTGTTTCGGTCTGTAGAGAGCGCTTATTTCTCATGATAGACATTTACTTGATTTTTTGTTAATATTTTAATAT
>JAFSTZ010000456.1 GCA_017445525.1 Eubacterium sp. | reverse complement strand
TTTCAAGGATCCAGGATATAATTAAGGGCAGAAGGAAAATAACTGTCGATACATCAATAAGATTGGGTAAGTTTTTTGGTGTATCAGAAAAGTATTTTCTAAATATACAAAATGACATAGATTGTAGGCAGCAGATGATGATTATGAGAGATGAGATTGATAAGATCCATACGTTGAAACAAACGCCTGCGTGATCATGGGAGTTTAAGAATGCATTGATTATATCGTTGTTTCCATAATTGGGGAGATTCTTATGTTTGGGAAAAGCAAGCCGGATTATACCGGAAAAAACCTCGTCAGAAAAGAGATGATCTTTCACGGTGAGGTACAGGCGGTCGGATTTAGATTTACGGCGAGTCAGGCAGCAAAGATGTA
The DNA here is from genome assembly GCA_017445525.1 of Eubacterium sp. GTDB lineage: Bacteria > Bacillota > Clostridia > Lachnospirales > Lachnospiraceae > Eubacterium_F. The sequence continues at coordinate 3,291 of JAFSTZ010000456.1, read as the reverse complement.
CGGTTGTACCGGCTGGTGCAGGAATGAGTATGATGGCACGGTGACAGTTGAGATCCAGGGGACAGAGCAGGAGATCGCTGCAGTAGTTGACACGATAAAAAGCAGATCTCACATCGTAGTCGACTGGATCGATACGAGGGAGCTGCCTGTTGATCCCGATGAGAGAAGATTTGGTGTGAAGTATTGATCGTGTGAATATATTGTTATCGTTGTGTTATAGTTACAAGGGGCAGATAGTTGCTCCGGAAAGGAAGGGTTTATATGCTTGAAAAGATCGACTTAAAAAAGAAGGCAAACTGGTCGGATGTCGATGAGAGGATGGAGGCACTCGAGGTGCGCATCGGCTATCTGCAGAGGGAGTGCAAGGAACTGGGCATACCGGTCATGATCCTGTTTGAGGGATACGAGGCTTCAGGCAAGGGTACCATGATCAACCGTATGATACGTGCGCTCGATCCGAGAGGCTTCCAGGTATTCCCTATGGAGAAGGTAGACGAGGAGGATCGTATGCATCCTTACCTCTGGAGATTCTTTACCAAGACTCCTGCTAAAGGGCGTATCCATATTTTTGATAAAAGCTGGTATCAGGGATATTTTTCTGAAGACCTTACACCTGAGGAGATCCGTCAGTTTGAGAAACAGTTTACTGACGACGGAAACCTCATCATAAAGTTCTTCCTGGCCATCACTGAAAAGGAGCAGAGGAAGCGTCTCAAGACTCTCGAGAAAAACAAGTCGACCAAGTGGCGTGTGTCCAAGGAGGACTGGGATCAGAACAGAGAGTATGACGAGACTATGATGGCTTACGACAATCTCCTGATCAAGACTGACACACCGAACTCTCCTTGGACTGTTGTTGAGGCCATGGATCGCAAATACGCTGCCATGAAGATTCTGAAGACTCTGGCAGACCGTATGGAGGAGGCAGTGACGGAGGCAAAGGCCAAAGCCGAAGCGAAGGCTGCTGCAAAGAATAAGTCAGCTAAAGATGATGAGATATCATCCTCAACTGTTGCAGCTATCGTTGGAAAGGATGGAGTGAAGGACGGTAAGCCGGCTATAAAGCATGATGACTTTAAAAACGGTGTCCTGGCCGGTATAGATCTGAGCAAATCGATCACCGACGAGGAGTACAAGAAAAAGAAAAAGAACCTGCAGAGCAGACTTGCCATACTTCACAACAAGATGTATCTGAAGCGCGTTCCTGTGGTACTCGCATTTGAAGGCTGGGATGCCGGCGGTAAGGGTGGTGCTATCAAACGCATCACGCAGGCTATTGATCCGAGAGGTTACGAGGTTGTGCCGACTGCATCGCCAAACGATATCGAAAAGGCACATCATTATTTGTGGCGCTTTTGGGAGAGATTCCCCAAGGACGGACATCTGGCTATCTTTGATCGTACGTGGTACGGCCGCGTGATGGTAGAGCGTATCGAGGGCTTTGCAACTGAGGAGGAGTGGAAACGCGCGTACGCCGAGATCAACAACATGGAAGCACAGCTCGTGAAAAATGGAACCGTTGTCCTGAAGTTCTGGATGCATATCGACAAGGATGAGCAGGCAGCGCGTTTCAAGTCACGTCAGGAGACTCCGGAGAAGCAGTGGAAGATCACTGATGAGGATTGGCGTAATCGTGAAAAATGGGATGAGTACGAGAAGGCTGTTGACGAGATGATCGTTCGCACGTCCACGGAAAAGGCTCCCTGGCATATCATCGAGGCCAATGATAAGCGTTATGCGAGGATTAAGGTGCTTGAGATCGTAGATGAGGCGCTTGAGAAGGCTCTTGCGTAGGTATATCAGTATAACCGATTCAGGTGTTGCTTGAAGCAGGAGCATTTCTATAGAGAAAGAGAACATGGATCAACAGGAGGATAACATGATATCTGACGGAAAGATATGGATAGGTTGCAGGGAAGACGGAGAGAAGGTCTGCCTGACTCCGAAGCTTGCAAACAGACACGGTCTGGTAGCAGGCGCAACTGGAACAGGAAAGACTGTCACGCTCAGAGTTTTGGCAGAGAGTTTTTCCGATATGGGAGTCCCGGTATTTCTTGCCGATGTAAAGGGTGATCTTGCATCCATCGCTGATCCCGGAGTGGATTCGGAGGATATGCAGGCAAGAGTAGCCAAGTTTGGTCTTGACGGTGCCGGGTTTTCATACAAGGGCTATCCCGTGACGCTCTGGGATATTTTCGGAGAAAAGGGAATACCACTCAGAACTACCATATCCGAGATGGGTCCGCTTCTTTTGTCAAGACTGATGGAGCTTACGGATATCCAGGAGGACATACTCACTGTTGTATTTAAGATAGCTGATGACAGAAATCTCCTGATGTATGACACCAAAGATCTGAAAGCAGTTTTAAACTATATCGCAGAGAACAGCAAGGAGTTTGAGGCTGATTACGGCAAGATGACCTCACAATCCATAACTGCTATAGTCAGAGCCGTAGTGGCGTTGGAGTCGGTCGGTGGTGAAGCATTTTTCTCAGAACCCGCACTGAATCTCACTGATTGGCTGGGAGTTGATGAGAACGGCAGAGGACGTATACAGCTGCTTGATTCATCTAGCCTTATAAACAATCCGAAGATGTACTCGACATTTTTGCTCTGGCTTTTATCTGAGCTTTTTGAGAAATTGCCCGAGGTAGGCGATCTCGACAAACCGAAGATGGTATTTTTCTTTGATGAGGCACATCTGCTGTTTAATGATGCTCCGAAGGCTCTTCTTGATAAGGTAGAGCAGGTCGTGAAGCTTATCAGATCAAAGGGTGTAGGGGTGTACTTCTTCACGCAGAATCCAAAGGATATCCCAAACGGTGTTCTGGCTCAGCTGGGTAACCGCGTTCAGCACGCACTGCATGCATATACGCCTGCGGATCAGAAGGCTGTCAAGGCTGCTGCTGAAGGCTTCAGGGTGAATCCTGCATTTGATACGTATGAGACCATCATGTCGCTCGGAACCGGGGAGGCGGTCATTTCATTTTTAAATGAAGACGGTTCGCCCGGAGTGGTTGAGAAGGTGTCAATCCTTCCGCCTCAGTCGAGGCTTGGTGCTATAGACGAGGGGAGGCGTAGTACGCTTGTAACCGGCAACCTGCTTTACAGTAAGTATGCTGAGGCGGTTGATCCGGATTCAGCCTACGAGTTTTTGATGAGGATGGGGCTTGAGGAGGAAGCGCAGGCTGAGAAGGAGAGAGCCGAGGCGGAGGAGCAGAAGGCTCAGGAGAAACAGGAGGCGCTCGATCTCAAGGAACAGGCAAAGGCGGCTATGGCAGCGCAGAAGGA
>JAFSTZ010000455.1 GCA_017445525.1 Eubacterium sp. | reverse complement strand
ATACTCTTTATAAATGCTGAGATGGTCTCATAGTGGTTGTCTCCCAGCTTGTCATAGCTTACCTTTCTCTTCTGTATACACTCCTCCGCAACCTTAAGAGTGATATGTATCAAACCGTCGTCGGATCTGTCCGTAGTGAGCACTCCGAGCTCTATCGCATTCAGTGCCATTCTGGCATCTCCACCGGCTATGTCAGCCAGAAAATCGATGGCATCATCATCTATACATGCCCGAAAAGTCCCAAGTCCACGCTCGTCGTCTGAAAGAGCTTTATTTATTATGGATTTAATATTCTCGTCAGTCAACGGTTTCAATTCAAAGATGATGGATCTGGATAACAGAGCCCCGTTTACCTCAAAGTACGGATTCTCTGTAGTAGCCCCGATCAGTGTAAGTGTCCCATCTTCCACAAAAGGTAGCAGATAATCCTGCTGTCCCTTGTTGAATCTGTGTATCTCGTCTATAAATAATATGGTCTTTTTTCCGTAGGCGGCGATGCTCTCCTTTGCCTTTGCAACAACCTCCTCCATATCCTTTTTCCCTGCGGAGGTGGCATTTATCTGAGAGAAGTTCGCTTCAGTGGTGCCTGCTATGACCTTTGCAAGGGTTGTCTTGCCGGTGCCCGGCGGTCCGTAGAATATGACCGAACCCAGCTTGTCCGCCTTTATAGCACGGTAAAGCATCTTATCCTTGCCGATGATATGTTCCTGCCCCATGACCTCATCGAGGGTTCGCGGACGCATCCTGGAGGCAAGAGGCGACTCTTTTTCCTTATTTATCTCTCCCATATAATCAAGAAGATCCATCAATTACCTCCATAATCTGTTACTATTCACGGTTTAGTGCAACGGTCGGAATCTATGATTCCGGGCACCGTGCCTATCCGTAGCGAAGCGCAGGTGTCACTCCACATGCGGAGAGTACGTGCCTTCGGCACTCTACTGTATAACGTCAGATAACAAAAACCCCGCTCTCGGACTCTCCATATCTGACAGGTCCAAGCGGTTCATATATCTGTCTGCCGTTAAACATCTCTGTCAACCTGTCGGTAAACCTTTTCTCGTTCTCATCCGGCAGGATAACCTCAAGCATCACTGACTCATCATATATGCTGTTTATCTCTCTCGCATCTGTCTCTTTCATCAGATGCTGAGCAGTCGCTAAACTCGTATAATCAAGATTTAATGTGTATCTAATACCCGATTTTACGTTGGTTAATTCTGCATTTGTCAAGGCATCCGACACTGCAGTCTGATATGCTCTGACCAGTCCGCCGGGTCCTAACTTCACTCCGCCAAAGTATCTGGTGACCACCACAAGGACATCTCTGATGCCATTCCCCGAGATGACATCCAGCATCGGTCTGCCTGCTGTCCCCGACGGCTCACCGTCATCAGATGATCTCTCTATGACAGATATGCCATCCTCATCATATACTATGTAGGCATAGCAGTTGTGACGCGCATCATTGTACTTCTTTCTGATGACATCTATCTCCCGCAGAGCTTCCTCCTCACTCTTTACCGAAAGCATGGTAGCGATAAACTTCGATCTCTTCTCGACATACTCGGCTGTAGCGCCCTTCATCAGAAGCTGCTCGCAGTCACTCATCTATCTACTCCTTCCACACTATGCATGACTCCCTATCCGACACACTCCACGCCCTATGAGATGTATCCCGGATCTTATCCACATAAACACGCCTCCCTGTCTGACCACACTCTCCACCTTGCAGGAGGCGTCCCGGATCAAATCCACACAGACATCCGCCATCACTTCTTCTTCCGCTTGGAAGCCTTGATCACAGGCTGGAATCCCCGCATATCGTCCGCAACCTCCTTGCTCAGTATAAGCAGGCAGATCAGATTCGGTATCGCCATAAGCGCATTGGCTATATCCGAAAAACTCCACACGACAGTAAGTGTTGTCGTAGCTCCAATATAAACAATAAGTGAAAACACGACTCGATAAATCATGTTATATTTATGACTCTTAAACAAATATTCAAACGCTTTTTCCCCGTGATATTCCCATCCTAATATTGTAGAAAAAGCAAACAGTGCGATACCGATGGTAACCATCCATCCTCCGGCAGGACCCAGCACACTCTCAAATGCCGCTATGGTTATACCTGCTCCGGTCAGCTCGCCCGTCATTACCTCGGGAGTGTACAGCACTCCGGAAGCGGAGATGCAGAGCCCCGTGATGGTGCAGACGACGATAGTATCCCAAAACGTTCCCGTCATATTTATATATCCCTGACGTACCGGATTATCCGTCGTGGCCGCAGCAGCCGTGATAGCCGCCGATCCCATACCGGCCTCGTTTGAGAAGACACCTCTCGCAACTCCGTATTTCAGCGCCTGCATCATGGACGAAACAAATATCCCCACTCCGGCTCCGCTGAAGGCCTCAAGTGAAAAAGCACTCTTTACGATCAGTCCGATGCCAGCCGGAATATTTTTATAATTGAGCACGATGACAACAAGTCCTGCCAAGATATAAAAGACTGCCATCAGCGGAACTACAACCTGTGAAACCTTAGATATCGACTTGATCCCGCCGACGATGATGAACAACGAGAGCAAAGTAAGAAAGATGCCTACGATCCACGGACTCCATCCAAACGTCTGGTCGAGGGCTCCCGTGATCGAGTTGGCCTGTGTCAGATTGCCGATGCCGAAAGACGAGATGACCGCAAACAGGGCAAACAGCCATCCAAGCACCGAGCCAAACTTCTTGTGCTTAAACGCGTTCTTCATGGTGTACATCGGCCCGCCCGACATCTCGCCCTGAGCATTGGTCTCCCTGTACTTGATAGCGAGCATGCACTCCGCGAACTTCGATGTCAGTCCAAAAAATGCAGAGATCCACATCCAGATCAGCGCCCCCGGACCTCCTGCCGCCATCGCAGTCGCGACGCCGACGATATTACCGGTACCTATGGTAGCCGCGAGTGCGGTAGTCAGAGCTGAGAAAGGAGAAATGTCACCCGTTCCCCTCTCCTTCTTCCTGGCCTCCTTGCCAAGTCCGCTTTTCAGCGCAAACCACAGATTCCGCCATCCGAGAAACCTTGTCCTGATCGTGAGAAATATCCCCGTCCCCATCAAAAGGAGCAGCATCACCGGCCCCCAGACAAAATCATCGATCGTCGATAGTACTTTTTCCAACTGTTCCATAAACTCTCTCCATATAGATTAATCTGTTTCCTGTTTTACTTCACCATAGACAGATCAGCCCACCCCCGGTACACTCTCCTCAGACTGACGTGAGGTGGTTTGCGTTTGCGTCAACGCTTTATCCTCTCTCACACCCGGCGAGCTCTCCGTGGACACCGCGCTGCCGGATACCGCTTCCATCGGATATTCGCTTTCAAACTTAGAAAAAGGTCTTATCGCGATCAACAACAAGACCAGCACCACCGTACCGATAACTGCCGCCAATATGATAGTCTTTTTCTCAGACATGGTGCTTCCTTCCCTACCGTTCCCGCACGATCATTCGATCACATACCGTTACTTTTCACGGTTATCACTCCACATGCGAAGAGTGACAACCTATCAGATATCCAGAAATCTCTCGCTCACAACCCTCTTTGCCAGTGATATAAATGTTCCCTTGGATATATGTGAACTCTGTACCGATGCGTCTGCATCCGTATAATCCTCGAGCCACTTTACATGTATATTTGATCTGTTCGGGCCGTATATGGTTACCGAAGGCTTCAGCATAGGCTCGATGATCCTGACCTTTTTATTTTTCTTATTATACTGTATGGTACAGGTCAGCGTGCCTCCGAGTATCTGGTCGGTCTCGACCTGTCCCGAGATAAAGTTGCCGAGGGAGTAAGCACAAAATCCTTTTCTGCCTCCCGCCTTTATCCATGCACAGTTCTGAAGCACATGAGGATGTGTACCGATGATGAGATCCGCTCCCCAGCTCACCAGGTCGCTCGCAAGGCTTTTCTGCTCGGCAGATACTGTATGCGAGTTTTCCACGCCCCAGTGGCAGGAAACCATGACCACATCAACCTTTTTCCTGAGCGCCTTTACCTGAGCCCGTATCCTGTCGCGTTCAGACAGATACACCACGCGGTAGGTGCTGCCCGGATCGATGGAGATACCGTTGGTTCCGTAGGTATAGCTCAAAAATCCGACCTTCACACCATTTATCTTCCTGATAAGCTGCGGCAGTGGTCTCGATCTCTTCACTATGCCGACCTGGAAGGCCTCCCTGCCCTCTTTTCTCTGTTTCATCTTGTTCCAGAAGCTCATAGCCGCCGAAAGTCCGCCGGCGAGCTTGTCATAACTGTGATTTGATGATGTGTTATAAATGGTAAAGCCGATATTTCTCAGATCCTTGACCACCTGTACCGGCGTCGAAAAGGTCGGATATCCGGACGGTGAATAACCGCTGTTCACAAGCGTCTCCTGATTTATCCAATTCAGATCCTGCTCCCCGAAGAAGCACTGTACATCCTTGTAGCAGTATGAAAAATCATACGCCCGACCCTTTTTTCTGCCCCTTGCTGCCGCCTGCTCATAGAGACATGAGTGTATCAGATTGTCACCGCTGGCAGTAAACGTGAACACCAGCTTGTCATCCTCAGGTGTCTCAGTCGGTTGTGGCTCTTCAGTCGGCTTTGGCGCCTCAGTCGGAGTCACCGAGCTTCCCGTCGCCGGATCCGCCGCACTTCCCGTAACGCCGGAAGCATCTCCGTCAGCAAGCTTACCGCCGGCAACGTTCTGAGTTTTTGCTTCACTTACAGAACCTGCAGCTCCGTTCCTACTTCCCGCTGATAATACCCATACATAACCGCCTACACCGGCCAGCATAAGGCATATAAACGAGATGATGAGAGCTACTTTTGCTTTACTCTTCATACTAATCTATCCCTCCGTAAAAGTGTTGATAAAACTGCCTGAAAAGGTCAAAATCCATGTCAGAACCGTATGCAGTTTCTACATAATTATATGCACAACATTAAAATTATACTACATACGTAGTTTAATGTCAAGGCAAATGGCGAAAAATCGTTACTGTTCGTGGTTACTATTCACGAATTAGAGCTACGGTCGGAATCTTTGATTACGGGAACCGTGCCTATCCGTAGCAGAGCGAAGGTGTCACTCCCATTCGGAGAGTACGTACCTAAGCCGTGAGCACTTGACATCCATTTGCAAAAGATGTATACTATCGCGGTAAATCACAGATTAGTGCATGCGTGCACTACATTCTACCGTATAGGTAGGGAACAGGAGGAAAGAAATGAGAAAGAAAGCTTTGGTATGCCTTTTGACTGCAGTTCTCTGCTTCAGCATGACAGCTTGTGGTGAGAGCAAGAGTGAAGAGACAACACAGACAGAAACAGCAACAGATGAGACTGCAACAGATGAGACTGCAACAGATGCAACTGACAGCACAGATGAAACTGCTGATTCAGCCACCGATGACACGGCAGCAGCCTCCGACTTTTCCATGGACGGAGCAGCAGAGCAGACATGGGGCGCCATGACCGTATCGGTTCCGAGCGGCTGGGAGTTCAAAACCGGTGACTTCATGGATGAAAAAGATGAGAGATACTGCTCAGTAAAGAAGTCCGACCTATCTTACTTCGACTTCAAGATGGAAGATGCAGATGTCGCAAAACAGCAGTACGAATACAATAAAAAGACTTATACCAACGAGCAGTCTGATGTTGGCGGAAAGATCGGAGACATCGACTGGACAGGTTTTCAGTACAGTGACGGATTCGGTGGATACGGATTCGAGCTTACCGCAACAGTAGGCGACAAGCCGGTTCGCGTATCATGCGCCGGTTTCGCTTTCGACAGTGCGGAAGCAAAAGCTATACTCGAGTCGTTCAAGGTTATTTCCTGACTTTCTTTGATATAAATGTTCCGGCTCCCTGTGTGAGCATCACCATGACGATAAGTATAGTCACCGTAGTCCACAGCACATCGGTCTGATATCTGTAATATCCGTACTGCAGAGCGAGTGCACCCAGGCCTCCACCGCCGATAACACCGGCCATAGCCGAGTAACCCAACACGGTGGCAATATTTATAGCACCTCCGAGCAGAAGCGACGGTGTGGCCTCCGGAAGGATAAAATGGATGATCACGTATACAGGTGACGCACCCATGGAAACTGCAGCCTCGATGATGCCGGGCTCCACCTCACTGAGAGAGGACTCAACCATCCTCGCCACGATCGGTATCGCACCGATGGTGAGCGGGACGATGGTAGCGACCGTACCTATGGACGATCCGGTCAGAAATCTCGTAAACGGGATAAATAAAACCAAAAGGATCAAAAACGGCAGTGACCTGAAAATATTCACTATCAGACCGATGATGAAGTTTACGGGGCGGTTCTCAAGTATCCGCCCCTTTGACGTTGCATAGAGGATGATCCCCAGAGGCAGTCCAATGATATATGCAAACAGTGCCCCGAAAAACGTCATCTCCACGGTTTCCAGGATCCCCGTCAATATCGCATCTATGATATAATCACTCATCTCTGATCACCTCCTGAACCCTGAGTCCCTTGTCAACGAAATACTTTATGATCGTCTCCTGATCAGACCTGTCATAAGGCAGCTCGACGACCATCTGTCCGTATCCTATGCCGCCGACGCTTCGTGTATTTGCGCTGAGTATGGCAACCTTTTTCCCGGTCTCCTCCACGAGGTTCGCTATAAATGGTTTGGCTGCCGCATGCCCATCAAATACTATACGGAGCAGACGACTGTTTTCATCTGACGGATCAAAAGGATTGCTGGGAAATACCAGTTTTTTGGCAGATGATGACTTGGGATTTCTGAACACCTCCTCAACATCACCTATCTCAGCCAGATTGCCCTCATCGATGATGGCAACCCTGTCACATATCTTCTCAACCACTGACATCTCGTGGGTTATGATAACTATAGTCAGCTTCCTCTTTTCATTTATCTCCTTTAACAGATCGAGTATCTCACCGGTGATCTTGGGATCGAGTGCGCTCGTCGCTTCATCACAAAGGAGCACCTTGGGGTCTGCAGCAAGCGCCCTGGCTATCGCGACACGCTGCTTCTGTCCACCCGAGAGCCTGGAAGGATACTCATCCTTTTTCTCCTCGAGACCGACGATACGCAACATCTCAAGAGCTTTATCTTTTCTCTCATGCCGACTGATGCCTGCGATCTTCAGTGGCTGCATCACGTTGTCCATGACATTTCTCTGCTTGAGCAGATTGAAGCTCTGAAAGATCATGGCTATACTGCGTCTCACCTTCCTGATCTCCGCCGGAGACAGCCCGGCCAGATCCTGACCGAAATAGTTGACACTGCCCGCCGATACGTCCTCAAGCCTGTTCAGAGTCCGGACCAGTGTGGACTTACCGGCTCCGCTCATACCGATGATGCCGAATATCTCACCTTCCTCTATCTCAAGGCTCACATCCTTTAAAGCGTGAAAACTCTTGCCGTCGTTATGATAGATCTTTGATACGTTATCAAGCTTAAATACCGTTGACACTTTTTGCTCCTTTCTCCCACCGGATTTGCTGTTTCATAACTGATGCTGATCGGACTCGAACCGATAACTTCGGCTTATGGTGCCTATGCCATTCCTGCGGCCACAGCATCACTGAGATCGCATTAAATCTTAAATTAATCTCATCGAAACCCGCTTATAAAGCGAGTCTTAAAATATCCTTAAACTTTTCCTCGTCCAATGGCTCATAGTGTCCCACCGGACCGTTTTTAGTACCTCGCTTAGCCATGACATCAAAATCTCTGTCATCTATGCCAAGCTCCGACAGTGTGGTTTTCAGACCTATCT
>JAFSTZ010000454.1 GCA_017445525.1 Eubacterium sp. | reverse complement strand
TCTTCCTCACTGACAGATCAAGAACCAGGCGGCTCCTGCCGACCACGAACTTCATCTCATCTATCCTGTCATATCTAATCTTGCCGTCAGAAAAAACATACGAGGTTACGATCACGTGTGAAGCGCCCATATCCAGAAACTCCTCAGCGTTCTCCGGATCGATGCCACCACCGACCTGTAGCGTCCCCGGGTGCGCCCCAAGCGCCAGCCTCGCCTGCTCGAGATCCTTATCATATGCATCGGTCCCCTTTTTATCAAGAAGGATCACATGCCCGCCACACAGGCCCTTTTCAGCATACAGCCTCGCAAAATGATCAGCGTCTCTCTCCGATACGAAGTTCACGGAAACCTCTCCCTCGTCAGACAGGCTCCCGCCGACTATCTGCTTCACTTTTCCTGCATGTATATCAATACATGGTCTGAATTTCATCTTTTTCTCCTTATTTCAAAAGCAGCTCACAACCTCTGCCTCTCCACCAATTCAGTAAAAATGCCCCCCTGACTCAGCAGCTCATCATACGTACCGCTCTCGACGATGCGCCCCTCGTCCATCACAAGGATCCTGTCGCACCCCTTGATGGTTGACAGACGGTGCGCCACCACTATCCTGGTACAGTTAAGCTCATCGAGAGACTCCGTCACGGCCTTCTGCCTCTTGTTGTCAAGCGCCGATGTGGCCTCGTCAAATATCAAAAACTTCGGTTTGTGCGCAAGTGCTCTCGCTATCAGTATCCTCTGCTTCTGTCCACCTGATATGCCGCCGTGTCCCTCAGAGATGACCGTGTTCATACCCATGGGCATCTTTCTGATATCATCGGCTATACAGGCAGCCTCAGCAGCCTCCCACGCCTCAGATGCAGTCATCATCGGCTTGGATACAGCGATGTTTTCAAATATACTTCCCGGCATCAGCTCACCGTTCTGCAACACCACTCCGATCTGTGATCTGAGCGACCTCAGATCGTACTTTGATATATCACTGTTTCCATAGTAGATAACACCCTTCTCCGGCTTCTCAAAGCCCAGCAGGAGCCTGATCAGCGTAGACTTTCCGCAACCGGTCTTACCAACTATGCCGACATACTCTCCTTTTTTCACGGCAAATGACAGATCATTTATAACATACTTGCTTCCTTCGTTGTACTTAAAAGAAACATGGCTGACCTCCAGTCCACCGGTTATATTGATCGGTCTCATATGCGAATCGATCTCGGGGATTTCCCTCAGTATCGGTTCCGCCATATCTATCGCAGGGCGTATCCTGGAGATCTGTGTCACTGTAGCCGCAAGCGAGACAAATGCCCCCATCACGATACTGTAGGAAGCGTTGAAAGCATAGTAATCCTCAACATGGACACCCGTTTGAGTTGCTATACCGTAGATCACCACCGTTCCCAAAAGTGAGATGGATGTGAGCAACACCTCCTGCACCTTCAACAGCATCGGCGGATCATACTTCAGCGATGCCCCCTCGGCATACATATCGGCCCAGCCTGCAAAGGCTCTGTTTTCTGCACCCGCAGCACGTATTTTTCTCATGCCGGTTATGAGCGAATACTTAAGTCCTCTCTCCTTCGCCTCGTGTTCCGCATGCATCTTATTTATCCTGGTACGAAGGATCGTGCAGACTACCATAGTTATAAATGTAAGCAATATCACACAGAGTGCAGGCACGACCAAAGACGGACTGTAGTGGACGATCTGAGTGATGTTTATCAGCGATGTCAGCGACAGGATACCCAGACCGAAGACCTCCTCGATCACTATGTTGCTGATCTCTTCTACTGCAGATGCTCTGGTCGAGAGCTCACCTGAGCTGTACTTCTTGAAAAATCCGGAAGGCAGTGACAGAAGCCTTGCCATCACGGCCGCTTCCACCTGAAGTGACGCAGCTATCTCCATCCTCTTGATCAGAAACTCCTTTACAGCGTCAAACATCAGAGATGAAAGCCTGATCAAAAGCAGAGATAAAGCTATAGTTATAAGCATCCTCAGACTGCCTGTCTCCACAACCTGACTCGTCATCGCATGAGTGATCGTCGGTATAAATAAGCCGAGCGATGATATAACGACCGAAACAAAGATAACGCCCACTATACTCCTGACAGATACTGTGCCAAGCATGTATCTCAGAAGATCCCTCACATGCAGAGACTTACTGGGAAAAGGCCTATAAAAACATATCGCATCCAAGGACACTCTGGACTCGTTTGACTTGTTCAGTGTATGGGACTTGCCAGTCTCAGGATCGATAAACGTATAAATACCCGCTCTTCCGGGTATCAGCGCTATAGGCAGACCGCTGTCCGTTAGCTTTCCTATCATCGGTCCGTAGGCTTTTTTGTACCAGCCCTTATCGAGCTTCACCTTCCTGCTCATCATCCCGTGCGGTCTCAGAGAATACTCCAGCCTCTCCATATCATCGGTTATATTATCGGGTATCTCGACCGGCTTGAGATGATAGAACTTCAGCACGGAATCAACAGCTTCCTTCAGATGGACTCTGTTGTCTCCGAGTCTGACAGCCCCCTTTTTACCCAGAACAGAAGCAGCCGCATGAATAAAAGCCTCCTCAAGCTTTTCCTCATCCAGCTCTTTTCTCATCTGTATCTGATCATCAAACCAACTACTCATTCATCCGCCACCAGTCCGGCATAAACGCCGCCCTTTTCAAAAAGCTCATCGTGAGTTCCCTGCTCGACTATCCTGCCATCCTCCATGCAGTATATCATATCACAATCTCTGACCGTTGAAAGCCTGTGTGCAATGATGATGCACGTCACACCACGATCGCTGATAGCCTTTACAACCTCCGCCTCTGTTTTTGCATCAAGGGCTGAGGTCGCCTCATCAAGTATCAGTACAGAGGGATCCTTGGCCAGGACTCTGGCTATCTCGATCCTCTGTCTCTCTCCGCCCGAAAGATCCGAGCCACCCTCCAAAAGCATACTGCGATATCCTCCGTCACGCATGATGATCTCATCATGTATGCCGGCATCTCTGGCTGCAAGGATCATCTCAAAATCCTCTACGGAGTCATCCCACATTTTTATATTATTCTCTATGGTATCCGCAAAAAGAGTCACATCCTGATCAACCAAAGCTACGGATCCGGTAAACACGTACCGGTCGATATCATCTATCTCATATCCGTCATAAAGAATCTGACCCTCCCAAGGCCTGTAGAGGCCGGTCATAAGATTTATAAGAGTGGACTTGCCACAACCGCTCTCACCTACGATGGCGATCCTCTGTCCCTGCTTTACTTTGATCGTGAGATCCTCAACCACAGGCTTGCCCTGGTTGGAATACCCAAACGAAACTCCCTTGAGCTCGATATCTCCCAAAAGTTTCCCCTTATTGAGTTTGTACTCTTTATCCTTGTTGTGAATCCTGTCATCCTCTGCATATTTCATCACGTCCTCTACACGCTCGATCTGAGTCTCCATCTCCCTGATGGTCTGACCGGCATGTATCATATTTGCGGCAGGACGCAAAAACAGCTCCATGACCTCCTGAAACGCCATGATCATACCGATCGCAAAGTGTCCCTTGATGATCAGCCATACACCAACCGCCAGAACCAGATCTCCGGCCAGCAGTTCCAGAAACTCGGGGATTATCCCGAGGAGGATATCATTTTTGATAAGCCTGGTCTTGTTTCTGTATAAAGACGCCTGATAACCCGACCACTTTACGAAGAAACCGCCCTCAGAGCCGCTCGACTTGATGGTATCCATCATATGTATACCGTTCAGCATATAGGACTCCATCCTGCTCTCATCCCTCAACTGTACCCTGGTATAGTCAACTCTTTTTTGCGAGATGATCTTGGCAACGAGCATATGGATAAGTATGGACGACAGACCCAACAATGACAGATAGAAGTGAGATCTCATCATCAAAAACAGATAGATCCCCATCATGACTGAATCAAAGAAAAGAGGTCCGACACTGTTTACTATCGTGCCGGATATCTCCTCATTCATCTCCTGACGTATGATAACATCACCCGCCATACGTCCCGAGAAAAATGTCATGGGCAGCCTGAATACATGCCACATATACCTCATGGACCCCATGACCGCCATCTTGCCGTCAAGCTTCAACTGGTATATAGCCCTGGTCCAGCGCATGACGATATTCATCACAGCGAGAGAAATGAGGATGATAAAAAACGGATCGACCCACTCCCGATGTTCAACCGGAAGGATATAATCCAAGAAAAATCTGGTCATTGCAGGATCTGCTATCTCAAAGAAATAACCGAGTACGGTTGTCATTATGACAAATACAACCGCCTTTTTCATACCGCTCATACGGCGTGCCGCATACTTTACAACACTCCTTTTTGAGCCCTCCGGTTTGAACGCTTCCGTCGGTTCAAAACTGAGCACGATCCCGGTAAACCCGGTCTTGAATCTCTCCACGGGCATTTTTATCGATCCCTCGGCAGGATCGTTGATATACACATATCCGTTCTTGATCCCGCGGACGACCAGAAAGTGGTCATACTCCCAAAAAACAACACAGGGAAACTGCTCCTCATTTTTCAACTCATCAAAGGACATACGAAAACCGGCAGCCTTGAGATCATACTTCCTCGCTGCCTTCACCATACTGCTTGCATTTGATCCGTCCCTGGAAACACCGCAGTCGACTCTGAGTTTCTCCAGTGGAACGTATTTTTTGTAATATGCAAGTATCATCCCAAGACATACTGCACCGCACTCAAGCGTCTCCATCTGCAGTATCACCGGGACTTTGGCTATCCTTTTACTCATCGCAAACTTCCCTGTTTTATAGTCAATAATATAGTTTCAAATAATCAATGGAACAAAAAGTATATAGGTGCAACACTGCCTACATTTATAGAGGCCTTGCAGTAACCATCCTTGCATTCCGTATCTACGGTGAGATAGACACTCCTGCTTTCATCACCAGCATCCGCCGCTCCCGATCCGTCATCTATCTCATCACTGTATACCAAAGAACTGATCACGGAATCCTTGCCATTTATCTTTATCGTCTGACCTTTCTCTATATAGTCAACCCTGTTACCGCTTATGGTAAAGTACGCCTGACCGTCACGGATGTAACCCTCCGTCTTTATAGTCATATTTATACTCGATAAAGTACCCCACAAAATAACCGCGATCACAAACAAAAAAACACCGCCAAAAACAATCCACATTGACGGCTTGGTAACCTGCAGATAAGCATCAAGTTTCTCGGGCGAATCGATAGATTCCGATCTCTCATCCATTGGTTTTCCTCCACATACTAATCATAATAGAGTTGATAGTAATACTCCGAATAATACATCTTTTTTATCATATCATAAATAATTATCTGTATAAACACACGTCTATTTTATTTTAAATTGATTATACGATCAGATATCTTAACTGTATCATATAACAACTTGTATTGCATCGAGTCAAGCTCCTCGATATAATTCTCGGAGAAGTCTTTTACTATACCGTTATTATTCAGAATATCAGCTGCTTTATTGTAAGCTACCGCAGCGGTATTTTCATCATCATATCTTCCTACTATTATATCTCCATTTACATGTATTTTTACTTCATAGAAAACCTTTGCACCCTGCTCTTTTTTTCTCACTCCGTGATAGCGATTTATCACGATAAGATTGGCGGAACGATAATCATTTTTATCACCGTTTGCAAACAGATAATCCCTGCCCTCCACGGCGAAGTTTTTGATGCCGTATCTGGATCTGATATTCACCTGCATCCCGAAGTCGGCCACAAAATAATGTCCGCCTCTGCGCATGATACTGTGCGTAGAATAATAAAAGAGATCATCGCTGTCAAATATCAGATAATCCTCAGGCGCAAAATAATAATAAAAAAACCGCTCCTTAAGATAAATAGGGGTTTTGAGATACATATCATTGTCTCTGAAATTGATCAGGACAACCCATTTATCAAACGACAAAACACTGTTTTTATCATAGTCCTCTATCGCAGGTGCCATCCCGGTTCCGTCAGTAAAACTCCGGGCACCGTCTCCCATCGATCCGGCTTCACGATGAGCCTGATGCACTATCTCACCCGGCTCTCTCGCAACGATATACCCCGCCTCGAGATAAGCCCGATGTGCACTCTCCTCATCATCAAAACTGCCGAGACTGATATGCTTGTTCTTATATGTGAAAGAAGCTCTGTAGTAAAGTGTGCCATCCTTTCTGACAGCCTTGTACACTCCTTTTTTCATACCATACCTGCCACATATAATACAATAAGAACCAGCATCACCACACCGTTTAATATCGATCCGAGCATAGGTGTGATCATATATACATCATCCATCCTGTAGCTCTTGGTACCGAGTACAAACCCGGCGATCGAAAGACCCAGCGTCCAGAAACCGGCAACACCGACCCAGGTCGCAGAAGAGCCTCTGTGCGCGCCCGACACCATAAATAAAAATACCATGATGATCAGGCACACCCCGCCGATCACCGCACTCCAAATGCCCTTGACGGGGTGATATTTATTGGAAAACATGACCTTATGTTTACGCTTGTTCGAAGTTCTGTTTCTCGTCCTGCCTCTGCGCACGGTCCTTCTTCTCCTCATACAGATCAGCTCCTGAGTACAATACCGTTTTGTTCAAGATTCTTCAATATCTTATCCATGACCTCGGTCACATCCTTGTCCTCGAGAGTCCTGTCTCCGGCTCTGAAGGTTATGGAATATGCGAGTGACTTCTCATCATCAGCGACATTCTCTCCCTCATAAATATCAAAGAGATGGAAGTCCTCAAGTATCTTTCCTCCGTTCTTCCGGATGATCTCCTCGATCTGTCCTGCAAGAACAGTCTTTTTCATAACAAGAGAAATATCACGGACTACAGCCGGGAATCTCGCCAAAGCTTTGTACTTGATATCATCCCTGATACAGTCTGCC
>JAFSTZ010000453.1 GCA_017445525.1 Eubacterium sp. | reverse complement strand
TCATCTGCCGCGGCTATATCCTGGAGGTTTGTGACTCCCTGATTTTTCCATCCCTCGAGGATTTTTGATACATAGTTTAAGTTTGTATCGCCTGTTTGCAATACTGTACGCCTACATGCTTCTATGATAATATCTTCAGAAAAATGATATGTATCCCAGGAATCTATAATATCCTTCTCTACCGGTGCGAAATCTCTTCTGATTCCCAGTGCCTTCTTTACAGAAAGATATTTGTTTTTATATCCGTCTGACTCGGCTTTTGCATCCTCCACAGTGTGGATTCCTTTTCCTGCCCAGTCGACGGCGATGGTTTCTAAGTATCTCGGATTGGTCTTTTTTCTTTCTGCTCCGAGTTCATAGAGATAGGTGATCATCTCTCCGGAAAATCCCAGATCACAGAGCATATACATCACAAGCTGCATATGTGATGGAGCGATGGTCGTTCCCAACGCTTTTTCCACGGACTTTAGGGTTTTCTTCATCTCCTTATCCTTGGCTAAAGCATCTATCTGACCGGGTGTGTACTCGGTTCTGGCAGGTAGACCATCTGTAGCTGATCCGATCCCTGATCTGGGTGCTCCGGCTCCTGATCCTGAAACCCACGCTCCTGTTTCGTGAGACCCGGTTCCTGTTATCGGTTGTGCGACGGACGTGTTCTCGGATCTGAGCACTCTCAGCCTTGGTGTTCCGTCCGGCATGTAGTCGTCATCAACTCCGATGCGTGATATGTTGTCCGCATGCTCAAATGCATATCCATCATCCGGACCGGATATCGAAGCCTGTCTGCTGCCGTGCCCCCGATCGGAGAAGTCCGGATCGGTCAGTGCGATGCCGTCGATGAGGTCTCCCTCGCCGGACAACATAAGCAGCCCCTGCCTTTCCCAGTATCTGAGTGATCTTACGATATCTTTTTCGGTCAGGTCCATGGCGTCTGCCAGTGAGCTTACCGAGATGGGGCCGGTGATGCCCGGATGCTGCCCGGCCATCAGCAGATACAGATAAACCCTGATATGCTCTCCTCTGGAATCAAGCAAATATTCAGTTATAATATCATTCGGTATCTGGGTGCTGCCCCGGATACCATCAGTCGTAATCATAAAACCCATTCGGATCGCCTCTGTTTTATTTGGTGCCACTACTATACCATAAGAAAATCAATCTTGCAAACCCCCTCCGGTGTGCTCTTTTTATGTAGAATTCTGATGTGGATAATGTGCATAATGTGGATAACCCGTAAGGAAGGAGACTATAAATGTAGAAAAAATCCCCCGAAGCATGATAAACAGGGGATTTTTTATTTTTGATATAAATGCCTGACTTATTGACCATAAGATTTTGATAAAACTTATCCACAGAAAAACCGATTTTGAAAATGTGTATAAGGCGGTTGATAAAGTGCATAACTCATTGCTCCAGGAGTTTATTTCCTATTTCTCCAACATTTCCGGCACCCATAGTTATCAACAAGTCATTTTCTTGTAAATTTTTTAAAATTATTTTTTCAGCGTTTTCAAATGTGCCTGCATAGATAGCATCTTTATCATTTTTCTGTAAAAGACTTACTATGTCTTTTGATGAGATATCGCCCAGATCAGGCTCTCTGGCGGCATATATGTCTACCAGGATCACGTGGTCGGCTTTCCCGAGCACATCTGCAAACTCGTTTAAAAATGCTTTGGTTCTCGAGTAAGTGTGTGGCTGGAAGACAATCCAGAGTTCTCTGTGCGGATATCTCTCGGCAGAGTCCAGTGTGGTCTTGATCTCGGTCGGGTGATGAGCGAAGTCATCGATGATGGTAAAGCCGTTAAGCTTTC
Source organism: Eubacterium sp. (assembly GCA_017445525.1). Taxonomy (GTDB): domain Bacteria; phylum Bacillota; class Clostridia; order Lachnospirales; family Lachnospiraceae; genus Eubacterium_F. The sequence continues at coordinate 7,880 of JAFSTZ010000453.1, read as the reverse complement.
CTTTGTACTGGAAACGCCTGTTGGCACCGGTAAATCCCTCCATGGCTTTTCTCATCGTATCGTCGCCAAAACCCATAACATCCGAAAGTGCGATCACTGACAGCGCATTGGAGACGTTGTGCATCCCGGGGATCTTCAAAGTAAAGGTGCCGGGCTTTTTCTCTCCGTTCTTTATAACGGAAAAAGTGGCACAGCCGGACTCATCAAAGGTGATATCACAGGCAGTATAGTCAGGAGTTTTTTCATATATAAATGTGCCGGCGTCAGATTTATCGTTCTCTTTCCCCTTAGAACCGAACTCGGGCAGTCCGTACGTGATGACCTTTGCCCGGGTATCTGCAGTGATCTCGGAGTAATCGTCTATGTCTGCATTTATGATAAGTGTCCCGTCCTCCGGTAAAAGAGCTGCAAAACGGCGGAAGGAATCTCTGATCTCATCTAAGTTATGGAAGAAATCCATATGATCTTCTTCTATATTAAGTATGATCCCTATAGTTGGTGCAAACTTCAAAAAGCTGTTTGTATACTCACATGCTTCCGTGATGAAGTTATCGGACCTTCCGATGCGGATGGTTCCGCCGATGGCAGGCAGTATCCCTCCGACGCTTATGGTCGGATCGGTATCCGCAGCCAGAAACAGGTGAGATGCGAGAGAAGTCGTCGTAGTTTTGCCGTGAGTTCCGGAAACGGCAACGGCGGTCTTGTAATTTCTCATCACCTGCCCTACCAGCTCTGCTCGATCCAGCATCGGCAGTCCTCTGCGCACACACTCGGCATACTCCGGATTGTCGGGGTGGATGGCTGCGTTATAGATGACGACATCGATATCGTCGGTTATGTTTTCCGCAACCTGTTGGTATGCAACCTTGATGCCGATCTTTTCCAGCCTGTCGGTAATATCGGATGCTGTTCTGTCAGATCCTGATACCGTGAAGCCGGCATCTCTCAGGAATATGGCCAATCCGTTCATGCTGACACCACCGATCCCGATAAAATGGGCATGAACCGGAGTTGTCAGATCAATCTTAAAGATGTCGGATGATGAGTTACTCATGTTTATTGCTCGCCGTAACCGCCATGACCGGCTGCCCGAAGGTATCGGGTGGTCTGCCGATGGAGGAGGAACGGCTCAGTCCTCTCCTTTTTTATATGTTTGGTAATGAGCGATGGTTACTATTCACGGCTGTCACTCCCATTCGGAGAGTACGTGCCTTCGGCACTCTACTGTTGCTTTGCAACACTCTCCTCATGAAGGGGAGTGACAGCCTACAGCCTGAATCATACACATAAATGCTTACGGATGCAAGCATACGACGCCCTTCTGTGCATGATTCAGCCGTGAATAGTAACAGATTTACCATATATTGTAACATAAAAATAAAAAAAAACAAGACCTATTACAAAAAGTAAAGTGAGATTTTTCCATGAAAAATGTTTTGCAAAATATTATTATATATAAATACATATATAGGAGAATATATTTGTGCAAATTTAACAAAAACGGAAAAAAAATAAAAAAAAAATTGTAAAAAGTGTTCACATTTATAAAAGAATGTGTTATAATGATGACAATATTTCAACAACAGGAGTGATCAGATGATTAAAAAAGAGATGATCGCCATGCTTTTGGCTGGCGGACAGGGCTCCAGACTGGGTGTCCTGACAGCAAATGTTGCAAAGCCTGCTGTTGCGTTTGGAGGGAAGTATCGTATCATCGATTTCCCGCTGAGCAACTGTATCAATTCAGGAGTTGATACAGTGGGTGTGCTGACGCAGTACCAACCTTTGAAGCTGAACACTCACATCGGGATAGGTATCCCGTGGGATCTGGACAGAAACGTAGGTGGTGTTTCCGTTCTTCCTCCGTATGAAAAGAGTGAAAAAACAGACTGGTATACCGGTACGGCGAATGCTATTTTTCAGAACTTAAAATATATGGAGAATTACAATCCTGATTATGTTCTGATACTTGGCGGAGATCATATCTACAAGATGGATTATCAGGTGATGCTTGATTTCCACAAGGCAAATAATGCAGATGTTACTATGGCAACCATTCCGGTTCCGATCGAGGAGGCTTCGCGCTTTGGAGTGTGCATCACAGATGATACTCATCGCATACTCGAGTTTGAGGAGAAGCCGGAGCACCCGAGGAGTAATCTCATCTCCATGGGTATTTATATCTTCTCGTGGCCGGTGCTCAGGGAGGCCCTGATTCGTATGAAGGATCAGCCCGGATGCGATTTCGGTAAACACATCCTGCCTTATTGCAAGGACAGGGGAGATCGTATCTTCTCATATGAGTTTAACGGATACTGGAAGGATGTTGGTACACTCGGTTCATACTGGGAGTCCAACATGGAGTTGATCGACCTGATCCCCGTATTCAATCTGTACGAGGAGTTCTGGAAGATCTACACCCGAAATGAGTGGCTTAGGCCGCAGTTCATATCGGGTAACGCCGTTATAGATCGCGCTATCATGGGTGATGGTTGCGAGATATACGGAGAGGTTCATAACTCCGTGATAGGTTCGGACGTTACGATCGAAGAAGGAGCCATAGTGCGGGATTCCATCATCATGAATTCCGTAGTTATAGGCAAGGGAACGGTACTTGACCGTGCTATCGTGTCGGAGAACACTACTATCGGAGCGAATTGCGTCTTAGGCGCAGGCGAGGAAGGCGTGGTAAATAAGCTTAAGCCGGATGTCTATGCTTTCAATCTTGTCACTGTCGGGGAGAACACCACCATACCGGACGGCATCTCTATCGGCAAAAATACTGCTATATCAGGGAAGACTACTGTTGAGGATTATCCCGGAAATGTATTGGCCGGCGGAGAGACTATGATAAAGGCAGGTGACACGTTATGAGAGCGATAGGTATTATATTGGCAGGCGGTAACTCCAGTCGTATGAAGGAGCTTACCAGGAACAGGGCTGCGGCTGCGTTGCCCATTGCAGGAGCGTATCGCAGTATTGATTTTGCTTTGAGTAGCATGTCAAACTCGCATATTAACAAGGTGGCCGTTATCACACAGTACAATTCGAAGTCACTTACCGAGCATCTTAATTCATCAAAGTGGTGGGACTTCGGACGTAAGCAGGGAGGACTTTTTGTCTTCACACCGACGCAGACACAGGGAAATAACTATTGGTACAGAGGTACGGCGGATGCTATCGCCCAGAATATCGATTTTCTGAAGACCTCACATGAGCCCTATGTGATCATTGCAAACGGTGACTGTGTGTACAAGCTTGATATGAACAAACTCCTGGAGTATCATATCGAGAAGAATGCGGATATCACCATCGTAACAAAGGACTTGGGCGAGGTAGACGATCCCAGTCGATTTGGTGTCGTTTCAGTAGATCCGAGCGGACTCATCACAGAGTTCGAGGAGAAGCCTTTGGTGACATCCAAGACTTTAGTATCCACGGGTATTTATGTTGTACGTCGCCGTCAGCTCATAGAGATGATAGAGAGGGCGGGTACTGAAGACGGATTTGATTTGGTGAAGGATATTTTTATACGCTATAAGGGGTTAAAAAAGATATATTCGTACCCGATGGATTCATACTGGAGCAATATCACGGCAGTGGATTCATACTACAAGACAAACATGGATTTTCTTAACAGGGATATCAGGAGGTATTTTTTCAACGAGTATCCCACTGTTATGTCAAAGATAGATGACCTGCCACCGGCGAAGTTTAACGCAGGCTCGGATGTCAGGAACAGCCTGATCGCCAGCGGTTGCATCATCAATGGCGAAGTGAGTGATTCTCTACTGTTTAAGGAGGTTTATGTAGGCAACAACTCAGTCATCCGCAATTCCATCATATTAAATGATGTATATATTGGGGATAACGCGTATATTGAAAATTGTATCGTTGAGAGCCATGACACCATCAGTGCAAATGCCAATTATACAGGCACTCCGGACAACATCAATATTATTCTGGAAAAGAATGACAGATATGTACTGTGATTGACAGGAGGTAAATAAGGATGCAGATCACTGACATCCGGGTTCGCATGGTCAGTGCGGACTCGAAGATGAGAGCGGTCGTATCTGTTACCTTTGACGATTGTTTCGTGGTTCATGACATCAAGGTTATCGAGGGCGAGAAAGGCTTATTTATAGCTATGCCGAGTCGAAAGACATCAGACGGAGAATACCGGGACATCGCTCATCCTATCAACAGGGAGATGAGGACCAGCCTGGAAACCGCCATACTCGACGTATACAAGGAGGAGCAGGCGCGAGCCCCTGAGGAAGATGGGATAGGCGGATCGCCTTAAGTAACGGAACCGTTATCGAAAAACTGAATATGTATGACAGGATAAACGCCGATCGTGCAGGTAGTGCGATCGGCGTTTTGTTATCAAAAATGAGTTGACAGTTTGCAACATAATCGGATATAATCATAACAAAAACGTTATTATTCACGGCTGATACAAGATCATATCAGCGATGAATGCTTGCATTCAGGTGCTGATCTGTGCAGATAGTATCAAAGGAGCATTAACCATGATAATGATAGCTGGTCTTGGAAACCCCGGTGTAGAGTATGCGGCTACAAGACATAACATAGGATTTGATATGATCACGTATTTGTGTGATAAATACGACATCCGTCTGAAAAACAAAGAGGGTTTCGCACTCACAGGAAAGGGGCGGATAGAGGGACAGGCTGTTTTGCTCGTTCAGCCGCAGACGTATATGAATGAGAGCGGCAGATCCCTGCGCTCTCTTCGTGACTACTACAAGCTAACTGACGATGATATCATCGTGATCTGCGACGATATCCATCTGAAGGTTGGCCAGATCAGGGTGCGCCCCAAGGGCAGTGCCGGCGGACACAATGGTTTGAAAAGCATCATATCGCATCTCGGAACCGATCAGTTTGAACGTATCCGCATCGGAGTCGGGGAAACTCCTGACGGCGGCAATCAGGTCAATCACGTGCTCGGCCGATTTTCCCGCGAGGAGGACGCCAAGTTCCGCGATGTCTTCTCTCTCACCGAGCAGGCTTTGCTGCTTAGTATAACTGACAGCGTAGATGCTGCCATGAACCGTGTAAACGGAGTAATCATATAAATAGAGTAGTCATATATATTAAGAAAAAATAGTATAAATTGAGCAATAATATAAAAAGAGTAATAATATAAATAGGGCAGGAACAACATACCGGACTTATACGAAAGCGGCGTTTGAAACTCATTTTGAACACACTTTATATGTGTGTGAAAAATGAGTTGTCAAACATAAGCGCTTTCGGTAGAATACTTGGATGGTTGTTCCGGAAGGATGTAGATTTGATCAATTCGTTAACCGGACCATTACAGGAGCTGGAAGAGTATAAGCAGTGTGTGATAGCGATGGAGAAAGGCACAACACCCGTGAGCGTCACGGGCGTTGCCGAGACAGGCAAAAGCCAGTTCATCGCTTCTTTTGATGCGCCCATACGTCTCATAGTCACTTATGATGAGGTAAAAGCTCATCAGCTCGTAGATGATCTTCGGATGTACGACCCGGAGGTGCTATACTATCCGGCCAGGGATCTGATGTTTTTCTCAGCTGATATCCACGGAGGAGCCATAACGGGTGAACGATTGAAGGTTATCAAGAGACTCAGAGAAGATAAACCTGCCACCATAGTTACAACCATAGAGGGTGGCATGGATTATTGTGTTCCGTTTGACAGTTATCAGCATGAGGTGATCGATCTGAAAACCGGTGACACCATAGACCTCACTAAGCTTAGCAAGGCACTGGTCGAGATGGGTTACGAGAGTGTATCCATGGTGGAGAGCGAGGGTGAGTTCCAGATACACGGCGGTATCATAGATATCTTTCCGGAAAGCTCAGACGTGGGCTATCGTATAGAGCTGTGGGATGATGAGATCGAGAGCATTAGAAGTATAGATATAGAGAGTCAGAGATCCATAGAAAAAGAGGACAGTATCACTATCACTCCGGCCAGGGAGATGATGTTTGATGAGGATCAGGAACGCGCTGCTCTTCATATGATAAAGCAGGAGTCCGAGGAGAGGGAGAGAGAGCTGAGAAGCCTGAAAAACGGCAAGGCTGCGGACAAGCTGCATGGCGTGACCGAAACATTTTTACAGAATTATGAGATATATCACGGTTCCGTAAATCTGGAAAGTTATCTGAAGTTCTTTATAAATGACAAGCCGGTATCGTTCTTTGATTATTTTAATCATAAGAATACGATAGTTTTCATAGACGAAGCTTCAAGGGTATATGAAAGAGCAGAAGCGGTATTTGAGGAGTTTGGTGACAGTATGTCCATGCGACTGGAGCAGGGATATATACTTCCTTCTCAGACGGATCTGATGTTTAAGCCGAAGGAGGTTGTAAAAAAGCTACTGTCTTTTCCTATGTTTTGTCTGTCGATGCTTGAGTCAAAGTCAGCAGTTTTTCCGGTGAAAAAAACCTGTGGACTTCGTATGACCGGGCAGACTTCGTATAACAGGGATTTTGAACTTCTGGTAAAGGATCTGAAGAGATATGTGAAAAACGGATACAGGGTTCTGATCGTCACTGCTTCGGGAACCGGCGGGAAAAGACTCGTGGACAATCTGATGGATTATGATATCCTGTCGTTTTATGACAGTACCATGACCCATGAGCTGCGGCCGTCAGAGGTTATGGTGACCAGAGGGGGTCTGCGGTCCGGTTTTGAGTATCCTGATCTTAAGTTTGTAGTTTTGACTGAAGGTGATATTTTTGGTAAGAAAAGACAAAAAAAGAGAGTAAAACGATATAATGGAGCATCTATACATAGCTTCAATGAGCTCAAGGTTGGTGATTATGTAGTACATGAAAATCACGGTCTTGGTATATATCAGGGCATAGAAAAGATAGAGGTGGATCACAAGTTCAGAGATTATCTGAAGGTTTCATATGCTGCAGGAAGTTTTCTATATGTGCCGGCGACATCTCTTGAGGTCTTGCAGAAGTATTCAGGTTCTGAGGGCAGGACACCCAAGCTGAACCGTCTGGGGACGAAGGAGTGGACCAGAACAAAGGATAAGGTCAGACAGGCTGTCGAGGAGATAGCAGAGGAGTTGGTCGAGTTGTATGCCCTGCGACAGAAAAAGAAGGGACATGCATTCTCTGAGGATACTGTCTGGCAGAAAGAGATGGAGGAGATCTTCCCTTACGATGAGACAGATGATCAGCTGGATGCCATAGCGGATGTGAAGGCCGATATGGAGAGTGAGGCGATCATGGATCGTCTGATCTGCGGAGATGTGGGCTACGGCAAAACAGAGGTTGCTATCAGAGCTGCGTTCAAGGCTGTTATGGACGGATATCAGGTGGCGGTTCTGGTGCCGACGACTATACTGGCGAGCCAGCATTTTTCTACTTTTTCCGAGAGGATGAAGGGGTTTGGAGTAAACGTCGAGCTTCTATGCAGGCTCCGCACGGCAGGTGAGCAGAGAAAAACCATCGAAGGTCTGAAAAAGGGCAGTGTCGACATAGTAGTCGGGACGCATAAGCTGCTTGGAAAAACCGTGGATTTCAAAAAGCTGGGTCTTCTGATAATAGATGAGGAACAGCGCTTTGGTGTGCGACATAAGGAGAAGATAAAACAGCTTAAAAATACAGTGGATGTCCTCGCTATGTCGGCGACACCTATACCGAGAACGCTGCATATGTCTTTGATAGGTATCAGGGATATGAGTGTGCTGACTCAGGCGCCTGAGGACAGGATGCCGATACAGACATTTGTCATGGAGCGAAGTGACGAGATCGCCAGAGAGGCGATAAACAGGGAGTTAAAGCGCGGCGGACAGGTTTACTACATATATAACAGAGTAAACACTATAGCAGATGTGACCGCTG
>JAFSTZ010000452.1 GCA_017445525.1 Eubacterium sp. | reverse complement strand
CTCTGGTTACTTTTCTCTCCTTACTACCGACAGGCGAGTGCACTCTGATCTCCACACTGTGGCTCTCGTACGGTCCGGTGATGATGATCCGCCCTGTATGCCATCCCGGACTCACAAGCCCTGAGATGATGCTGAACTCGAGTCGCCCTCTCCGATCCGGAAACTCGTCAGTCCAGAGTATCTTCCTCTCAGTCTTTATAAACTCGCCCTCCACATCGATACGGAGAGCTATCGACCCCCAAGTGCTCAAGTTCACCATGATGACGTCTTCTATATCAGAGCCCTCAAGCTCGTACTCCAGCACTCCATCCGTCATCCCACCGGTATGCTCCGGCATAAACCGCACGCTCTGCTTTTTCTCAAAGGCAACCAGAAACTCCTCCATACCAAGGAGACCGGTATTTCCCTTCATCAAACGCTCATATACCAGCTGTCCCTCGGGATCTCTGTACAAAAATGTATCCAAAAAAGCAGGGTCTCTAAAAAGCTTCAGTCCCTCCTTCGGAGCTGAAGCTGCTATCTTCTCAAGAGTGAAGTAATCCCTGACCTCCATGCCCTCCTCGTCCTTCAGCACGGGAGCGGTGATATCTATATCATAGGGCACAGATGTCTCTCCGCAGTCGGTCACCAGCACGAGCTTGCCCTGAAGATGAGTGCCTGCGATGAGCTCGGTTGCATCGATCTCGCACTCGAGGATATTTTTCTCACCCTCAAACACAGGCAAAAATGTGATCTCCTGCGCAGCACAAAAACCAAACCCCTTGAGTTTGGTTTCTCTTTTGTTGCTGACAGTTATCGTCACCTGCGCTTTGGTGCCCGCTGACACCTGCGTCTCGATCTTCTCAGGCTCTATGACCGGCTCGGGAGGCTCATAGGTGAACATCCCTTTCGCCAGAAAATAGATCTTCTCTCTCATACCTCAGTCTGCTCCTCCACACGGACAGCCGGTCTCCATAGTGATCTTCGTCACCCACATCCGGCAATCCGGTAAGTATAAATAGCTCATTCACGAGCAATCCGGCGCATTTATCTGTAAATGATCTCGTGGCGTCCCGGTCCGTTTGATACCATCTTTATCGGAACGCCAATCTCCTTCTCGATAAACTCTATGTACTTTCTGCAGTTTTCGGGGAGGTCATCGTAATTCTTTATCCCGCGTATCTCGGTCTTCCAACCCGGGAGCGTCTCATACACCGGCTTTGCTTTCTTCAGAAGTCCGGTCGTCGGGAAATCCTTTGTGAACTTGCCGTCTATCTCGTAGCCCACGCAAACCGGCAGTTCGTCGAGATAACCCAGCACATCGAGAACAGTGAGCGCAACCTCTGTCGCTCCCTGCGCCCTGCAGCCGTATCTGCTGGCAACAGCGTCAAACCAGCCCATGCGCCTCGGTCTGCCGGTGGTCGCACCGTACTCTCCGCCGTCACCGCCTCGTTTCCTCAACTCCTCAGCCTCTTTTTCATCGAGTATCTCGGAGACAAACTCCCCTGCGCCGACCGCAGACGAGTAGGCCTTCACCACGGTCACGATCCTTTTGATCTCATACGGCGGAACTCCTGCGCCCACAGCGCCATATCCGGCCAGCGTAGACGAAGATGTCACCATGGGATAGATACCGTGATCCGGATCCTTCAGGCTGCCGAGCTGTCCCTCGAGCAGTATCCTCTTCCCGTTCTGCACTGCTTCGTATAAAAATGCTCCGGTATCGCAGACATACGGACGTATCATCTGCGCATACTCTTTCATAGTCGCCATCAGCTCATCTATATCTATCAAAGGCTTGTGATACAGATGCTCAAGCATGATATTTTTCTTTAGGATTACACCCTCGAGCTTCTCCCCGAGCGCAACCTCATCAAAAAGCTCGTTTACCTGAACACCGATCTTGGCGTATTTATCTGAGTAAAACGGAGCGATGCCGGACTTCGTAGAGCCAAACGACTTGCCTGCCAGCCTCTCCTCCTCATATTTATCAAACAAAACATGATACGGCATCACGATCTGCGCACGATCCGACACAAGTATCTTCGGCTTCGGTACGCCCTTTTCGACTATCCCGTCTATCTCCTTTACGAGATCCGGGATGTTCAGCGCTACGCCGTTACCGATCACGCTGGTGGTATGGTTATAGAAAACCCCCGAAGGCAGGATGTGCAGCGCGAACTTCCCGTAGTCGTTCACGATAGTGTGACCTGCGTTCGATCCTCCCTGGAAACGGACTATGATATCCGACTCCTCTCCGAGCATATCCGTGATCTTACCTTTTCCTTCGTCGCCCCAGTTGGCTCCAACCACTGCTGTTACCATGCTTTACCTCTCATTCCGGATGCCGTTTTCCGAGAAAAATGTTCCCACCCGCTCTGCACTCTCCGGCAGACCTGCTCTGCGGCATGGTTTTTCGGGCATTTTGCGGTTCCCGGCTTCCTGATATATGATATTGATGCACCAAAAAATGATTATACCTTATAATATGCGTTTCTGTCAAGAAATAGTCATCAGCCTCTCCCAAAGCAGGAACTATCCATGATGCCGGTGTCGCACCTCACCGCATCTGTCAACCCTGCTCCAGCTCTTTTGCACACTTGGCATACCACTCTCTGGGCCACTCGTCGTGAGACTTAACATTCAGTATGGGTTCAGTCTCATGTATGGCGTTGTAGAACCAGAGGCCAGCCTCGGCAAACTCGCCCATGTCATAGAAATATCTCCCCAGCTCAAAACACATCTCCGATGCGCCGTCAGCCAGAAGATCCTTGTACGACATCAT
>JAFSTZ010000451.1 GCA_017445525.1 Eubacterium sp. | reverse complement strand
GTCAAAAAGCTGAGACGCCGGATAAAGCGGAAGAAGGGACTTGACATCCTGGTCACGCACTCTCCGGCGGCGGATATAAATGACAGCACCGATCTGCCGCATCGTGGATTCAAGTGTTTTCATGGTCTTTTGGATGAGTTTACGCCGCAGGTATTTGCGCATGGTCATGTGCATATGAGCTATGCGTATAATCAGCCAAGGGTCGATACTCACGGCGATACGACCATCATAAACGCATATCAGAAGTATGAGTACGATGTTACTGCTCGCACCTGAAGAAATGATCCGGGTGCGGGCTTTTTTATGCATAGATTTAATCATCGTGTTCTAAAACCATAGCTCTCAGCATCGAAGGCGGATCATAGCTTCTTTTGCCTCCTCCTATGCCTACGGCCTTTATGGTATACCGGTCGGGCAGGGTGTCCGAGGATTTTATCGCAGCGGCTATGGCGGCGCCGGTAGGAGTTACATGTTCTCCCGGAATGGTGCTCTTGCTGATAGTGAGCGCGTGAGCTACGGCGATATTGGTTACGGCCGGGACCGGTATGGGCAGTATGCCGTGGGCGGTCCTGACGGTACCTGAGCCCTCGCTCAACGGTGATACAACTACGTTTTTGATACCCAGAGCATCCACACAGACGGCAGCGGCAGTGATGTCTGCTATGGAGTCAAGTGCTCCTACCTCGTGAAAGTGTACCTTATCTGTGGTCGTGCCGTGGGCTGTGGCCTCTGCAGCCGCAAGTATCTCAAAGACATGGGTCGCGAGTTCTCTGGCGCCCTCTGTCATATCAGCATCCTTCAGGATGCTTTTTACATCTTCCAAGGTTCTGTGAGCGTGGTCACCATGCTCGTGGTCGTGCTCATGTGCATGATCGTGTGTATGTGTATCACCGTCATGACTGTGGGTATGTGTATGCTCATGAGAATGCTCGTGTGCGTGTCCGTGTGTATGCTCCTGAGCAGGCGTGTCGGCTGCTTTTTCATGCCCGTAGAGGAAATCCATATCGTGGTCGTGGTTCTCATATCCCTCATCAAGTATCACATCAAAATCACATACATCTATGGCAGCCACCTTTTTTCTCGATATGGCTATGTCAAATCTGTTTTCGTTCAGGGAGGCCACAGTGCGCCTGATCTTCGTCGCAAGCGCATCATCGCCGGTAAGCCCCAGCTTTTCTCCGAGGTCGATCATGGCAGCTACAAACATGTCGCCGCTTATGCCGAAGTTAGCTTCTATGTAGAGGGTTTGATTCTTTTCCATGGGGCCTCCTTTTATGTAAGCGCTTGAATGCAAGCATTCATCGCCGGCACACTCATGTATCAGCCGTGAATAGTAACTTTGTTTTTTTATTATATCATAATTGACATAAATTGCAAATACTGATATAATAGTTTTTGATGTTTTTTTAGGAGGAGACTTATGTCTGGTATTAAAGAACGTATCAGGGAACTCGGAAAGAAAAGATATGACTGGATGCTGATGCTGATTTTGTGCTCTTTTTTGGGGTACCTTACCGAGAATATATGGAATTACTTCACAAACGGATATGTTGATAACAGAAATATGTTTATGCCGTTTCTGCTGGGATACGGCATAGCTATTCTATTGATATATGTTTTTTTTGGGGTTCCAAAGAAGAAAAGGCTGATCCTGTACGCGTTGAAGGTTCTCATCTTTACCGCGGTTGCGGAGATAGCACTGGGATATCTGGTTGAGTGGATATGCGGGTTCAGGTACTGGGATTACTCATCCATGCCGCTTCACTTTACACCGTATGTATCTGTCATCACTTCGACAGGCTTCGTGGCTATCATAACATTTTTCATGAATGCACACTTTACCTCGCTGATGGAGCTTTTCAGAAAATGGTGCGAGCACAAGGCTGTGCGGATCATCGTTTCGATAGTGATGTTTCTGATATGTGTTGACCTGGTGGTAAGCTTTGTACTTATGTTTCAGAACGGTTCGGGACACGATACATGGCTGTTCAATGTGGATCCTCTGGTGTACTTCAAGGAGGAGGATGCGGTCATCACCGTTTCCATGTTCTTTATTTACAGCTTCTTAGGCTGGTGCATGGAGTCGGCATACATAACATTTTTAAATAAAAAATGGACTAACCGCGGTATCATGTTTGCTCCGTTGTGTCCTATATACGGATTTGGCGAGTTTATCGGCTACAAGCTACTGCTTCTGCTTCCGAAAAACTATATACTGATCTTTATCGTGGGTACGGTCTTTGCGACTTTCTTTGAGTACCTCGTGGCGAAGTTTCTCATATGGAAGACCGGATATCTGTGGTGGGATTATACCAAGAGACCGTTTAACTACAAGGGTATACTCTGTCTGGAAAGTACACTTGCATGGGGTGTGATAGCTGTGGCGGAGGTTCTTTTCCTGCATGAAGGTATCTTCAATCTGCTGAGTATGGTTCCGACATATATTCTCGCCATGATAAATACGGGTCTGATCATATATGTGATAGGTGATCTCATCTACTCTATCAGGAAGTTCAGGAAGGAAGGGCTGCAGGTTGAGGAAAACAATATCTTAAAGGTGAGATAAATGGCAGTTGATTTTCATCAGATACAGGATAAATACCATGAAATAACAAGAGCACTTATCGGTGAGGAAAAGACCGTGGCGGCGATGGAGAGCTGTACGGGGGGCCTGGTAGGTGTTCTTTTGTCTGATATTGACGGAGCTTCGGCGGTGGTCCCCGGAGGGAGTTTTACATATTCCAACAAAGAAAAGATAAGGAACGGAGTGCCGGAAAGTATTATAGATAAATACGGAGTCTACTCCACTGAGACAGCTCGCCATATGGCCTCGGCTGCAAGAGATAATCATTATTCGGATATAGGGTTAGGTATCACCGGCTCCATCGGAGCACCGGATCCGAACAATCCCGACAGTGTGCCGGGAGAGGTGCATATCGCGATGGATGTCAAGGGTGAGATGATCATCGACAGGATGATCCTGTTGCCTATGGAGGTGCTTGACAGCGGACGTATGGCATCGAGATACTATGTTGCCGATAAGGTAGCTGATCTGCTGATGGAGGTGGTTTAG
>JAFSTZ010000450.1 GCA_017445525.1 Eubacterium sp. | reverse complement strand
CATCATCCAGCTCGCTGTTTTCATTAAAAATATCACCGCCGTCGATCCTTACAACCTCTGACTTATGCACCTCCTTGGCAAAAGGAACATAGTTCGGATCCTTTCTTGAAAGAGTAAACTCCGCAAGTCCAAGCGGATTTGATCTATATGAGGATGTCTCGCCGGACGGGATCAGCTCATCTGTTGTCGTTACGGGATCATTTATAACGGAAACGACCTTGAGCAGCACATGATCCGTCAGCGGATACATCTTCGGCCAGTCAACGATATTCGGTCCAAACTGTATAGGTGTCTCGGGCATAGCCTTTCCGATACCGTTGTATACTCTGTTCTCATATATGGTTTTGTCAAAGAAATATTTCGGCTTGGTAAAGTTGACATCAATATCCGTTGCAGCCGTCAGATATCCCTTGTTAGCGGCTGTCGCAGCGATAGATCTGGCATCCATCAGAGCTACGGATGCGATCTGACCGTTTGTCACCTTGGAGCCCTCGCGGTTAGGGAAGTTTCTGGTCGAATGACGTATACTTAAGCCCTTGTTCGCCGGAACATCACCGGCTCCGAAGCAAGGTCCACAGAATGCAGTTCTCACCGTTGCACCGCTGGCGATGAAGTCGGCAACAGTTCCATTTTTCACAAGCTCCATCATGATCGGCTGGCTTGCAGGATAGATACTCAGTGAGAATGCATCCGCACCGATATACTTTCCTCTGAGTATGTCAGCAGCGTCACAAAGATTCTCGAAGCCACCACCGGCACATCCTGCTATAACTCCCTGCTCTACATAAAGCTTTCCGTCGTGGATCTTGTCGGTAAGCTTGAACTCTATATTGTTATTATCAAGGCTTACAAGCGCCTTCTTCTCGACCTCACGAAGGATATCACCCGGATTCTCATTTACCTCTTCGATGGTATATGTGTGACTCGGATGGAACGGCATTGCGATCATAGGCTTGATCTTGCTAAGATCAACCTCGACCACTCCGTCATAATAAGCAACCTTGGCAGGATTTAACTCCTTGTAATCTCCTGCTCTGCCGTGGATATCGTAGAAATCCTTCACCTCACTGTCTGTCCTCCAGACTGATGAAAGACATGTAGTCTCCGTAGTCATAACATCAACACCGATACGGAACTCTGTGCTGAGCGATGATACGCCCGGTCCGACGAACTCCATGACCTTGTTGTTTACATATCCGTTTTCAAATACTGCACCGATGATCGCAAGTGCCACATCCTGTGGGCCGACGCCCTTTTCAGGCTTGCCTGTGAGGTAAACTGCTATCACCTGCGGCATAGGTATGTCATAAGTCTGCTCCAGAAGCTGCTTCACGATCTCAGGACCGCCTTCTCCGACAGCCATGGTGCCGAGAGCTCCGTATCTTGTATGCGAGTCGGAACCGAGTATCATAGCCCCACCCTCTGCAAGCATCTCTCTCGCAAACTGATGGATGACAGCCTGATGAGGAGGTACATAAACGCCTCCGTATTTCTTGGCACATGAAAGGCCAAACATGTGATCATCTTCATTGATTGTTCCGCCTACGGCGCAGAGACTGTTGTGACAATTTGTAAGTACATATGGTACCGGGAAACGCTCAAGACCTGATGCTCTTGCGGTCTGAAGAATGCCGACAAATGTGATGTCATGGCTTGTCAGTTTGTCAAATCTGATGTTCAGATTTTCCTTGTCTCCTGATTTATTGTGGCTCTGAAGTATCCCATAAGCTATGGTTCCCTCCTTAGCCGTATCCTTATCATAGGTCGAGGCATCTGCTGACTTCTCATCAACCAGCTTTTCTCCGTCAACCAGATATGCTCCGTTTTCCCAAAGATTTATCATTTTCAAAACTCCTTTCAGGCGCTTATTTATAAGTATTGTTGTTTGAAATCAAAATACCAAATAGGTATTTTACCATAAAAATGATAATAATGCAAACATTTATTAAAATAAAGGTAAATTATAGTTTATCGGGGTAAGCTGGCTCAAGTTTCAGACAGATGCAAGACATAGCATCAAGAACCCACGACTGCTTGGGACTCATTGTAGTTTTCGATAATCTCAGGCGGGGAGCCGCT
>JAFSTZ010000449.1 GCA_017445525.1 Eubacterium sp. | reverse complement strand
GGCAACAAGATCAACCAGACTGTCCGGAATCGTATAAGGATATTTTTCATGTAAAGCATGGAGTTTTACCAACATATCCGAGAAGTCTTCAAATCCGGACAAGACTACATTTGCAATTGATCCGTCAACCTGGTACTCAGGCGGAATCTCGCTCTTTTCCAGATATACGACCTCCGGCTCCATGCTGAAACGATTGAGCTCATCTGTAGGAGCCATGGCACGGAAGTTGAGACATTTTTCAAGGATCGACGGCATATTGTAGTTGATCGATCGCTCAAGTCCCGACTCTACGATCATCTCCAAAGGCGTCCTGCCCTCGCATGCCGATGCAGATATGGACATACCCGAGATACGGGGATTTACTTCTATGATGTACCATCTTCCATCGGCAAAAGCAAGATCAGCCTGAGCACAGACAGCCAATCCCATCTCGATAGCCAGATTTCTTAGCATGCTTCTCAACTCTTCAACCTTATATTTTTCATCGGTTATGGGACCGATCTTGGCATAGTGAAGCGGGTCTGTGATACCATCCTCATTCAGTGCACACTTAAACGGCGGCAGGATCGTATAGTTACCCGGGCTTCCGTGGATCTCCGCTCCGAACTGTTCTCCCTGGATCATCTCCTCCACGATCACGTTTGCAGCCTCTGTACGTGCAAGAATAGCTGCTTTGGCAGCTTCATAATCCTGGACGATCTCAATACCTTTGGAGCCGGATCCTGCAGCTACCTTGATGATCAAAGGAAAATGCATCTTTCGGATCTGATGAAATACCAACTCAAGATAAACATTGGAACGGATGTCCGGATGATCCTTTGCAAGAGTAAGATAGATCGAAGGAATATGTATGGCTTTGACTACCGGAAAGCCTTTTTCTATCATAACCTGATGAGTATTCCATTTATCAAAAAAAGTCATGGCCGCAAACATACTGTGAGCGATCGTCCGGACACCTTTTTTCTCAAGTTCTTCGGCAATGATCGAATCCTTGAGTGTGTCCCAGTCCATACTTCCGCCAAAGTAAGAGGCGGCTATGGCGATATCCGGAGACTCACTCATGATCGCCTCGATATACTCATCTGCATCTGCCTCCATAGGAAGCAGTTTGGTTTTGATGCCATCGGGGATAATCTCCTTTCTGTTCGCATCAAAATCAAACAGATGAGCTGCACCTCCCTCGGATGCTACAACCGTAAACTCATGCTCTGAATATCTTTGGCGGATCGTCTGCCACTGGTCTGACAGGCTCGGTTTAGAGGTATAGTTTAAAAGATAAGATATAAATCCCTCTGCTGAAATAGTACTGTAAACGATAACCTTCATATCATATTCTCCTTTCTGAAAAACTCCATGAGCAAATCCTTTTGATCAAACATATATGCAAGCAATTCAAACGGCCTGTAAGAGTACCCTTTTTCTTCGGCCTTGTTTCCCACTCTGTACAATAAGGATATTGCCTCCTCGTCCTTACTTGTAAAGACAGGAATTATATAAAAGATAAAATCAGTGGTGACTCTGTTCAGCGTTTTTTCGTACAGATCATCCAATCCATGTTCTTCCGCAAAATCCAGATTTATAAGAACACCGCGAAACAGTGCCTTCAACGCATCGATAGACGGCTTGCGCTCTTTGTGATCAAACCTGTGTGCATAGACTTCTTTGTTCAGTGCACGTATCCTGTTGGCATAGTACAATGCCTTTACCAGAAATACCGGATCCTCAAACGCCCTCAGATCGGGAAAAGTGATATCATGCTTCTCGAGAAAACTTCTCCTGTAGATAAATCCCTGAAAGAAATAATCATCCTGGATATCTTTGAAATCCAGATCTACATAGGCGTCCTGTTCGCTATCCTTAAACATTTCACGAAATCTGGTGTAATCATCCGTCTCGGACTCGGAAAAATTGCTCACAAGTCCGCCGCATATATCACAGTCTCCGTCTGATGCGGCATTATACAACTTTTCAAACACATCATTATCCGGCAAACGATCATCTGCATCAATAAAAAAGAGGTATTCGCCACACGCATGCTTCATAGCATCAGCTCGTGTTTTGCCCACCCCATAATTGATATCATTTTTAAAATAATGCACATTCTCATATGCATCAGCAAGTCTCTTTATAACATCCGCAGTATCATCCGTGCTACAGTCATCCATGCAGACTATCTCTGTATCGGTCAATGTCTGGGACAATATGCTGTTGATAGCCTCCTCTATAAAATCTCTCATATTGTATACAGGAATTATTACGGATATTTTTGGATTGGTCATATATCTCCCCTTTCGTATATCAAAATCTTCAATTTGCTTCAAAAAAATCAAGAACAATTTTTTCCGGCAAATCGTAAAAAGTATAATATACGATGTACCGGACACTAAGCAAAATTATATAACAAATAGTATCATGTGTCAAGTAAGCAACTGTATTATATGTTTCCTGAAAAATTCGTTCTTTTCGGTCGTATCGAGAAGCCTGACCGGTTTTATCTGATGATAAATCAGTCTTTCGCTGTATACCTGAACATCCGAATACAGCTTTCCTGTCTGTGGCTCGGTCAGATAGATCCGTATATCCGGAACACATCTATCCACACTCCCGTGATCGATGATCCTGTCCAGACTTTCCAGGCAACATGTCTGCATCACGTCAATATCAGCCATCCCGGCTGATCTGTCATCATGCATCTCGAGAAACAGCTCTATAGTTTTGTCTTCTTCATCCCATCTGTATACAAAGTCATCAACTATAATTCCGGTCTTTTCAGACATTTCTATGATTGATCTGCATATATCCTTTTCTGTGATAAATATATCTTCAATATAAATGCTCTGTGATATGTCAGCTTCAAAGGATACGACGGGAGCACCGTCAATCTCTCCGTGATACTTCACCATATCCTCAGTCCTGAGTCTGTAAAAGCCTGATTTGGACGTTATGACAGGGAGATATATCCGTCCCTCCTTCAACTCATGGATCGAAACAGTGGAATCATCCTCTTTGCCGTCCATGATTGGTATAAACTCAAAATAAGTATTACTGATATCAAGTTTGTAACGACCGTCACCGATCGATCTGCCGATATATGTTTCCGGTCGGTTATATCCGATATCATGGCATACGATATCACCGATATAACGTTTCAGATTGACAGTATAGATAGTATTATTTACATCATTTCCTGTTGCGATCACGGTTAATCGTGGCCATATCTTTTTAATGATCGGATCATCAAAGCCCTCTCTGAAGATGGCTCTGAGTTCTGATGCACGTTCGGGATGAGGACTGCTTTTTTTTGAGACATATTCATCGATCCCGGGAGACAGATTCTTCTTTACAAGCGCGTTTATGGTTCCATGCTCTATATCATCGCAGACGATCTCATAATGTGATTCGAGCAGACAAAATGCATCATAGATACTGCGTGTATCTACGCCAACTATCATAGTATAGTCAGGGTATGTCAGTGCATCCAGCAGCTCAGCATACAGGCTTGCCGTGCGGTCTCCGCCAGTCATCCTCTGATCGTCGGCAGCGCTGGCAAACCTCATATTTTTGTTAATATCAAGAGCCTGGATCAAAGCTATACCAAACGGACTTCCCTCGATGGTATTGTCATTGAATCTTCTACCCGAAGCAAAAAGGTCCGCTATGATAAAAAAGTCTTCTCCCTTGATGCACTCAAGAAGATCCTCCGTAAACTGATCAAGCGTCTGTTTTATAACCGGGATCCTTTTCGGACTTCCCGTCGTTCCGGCAGTAACAACATAAGTTGTTATGGGTTCATGAGTCAGAATACCGCTCTCACCGATCTCTGTCTGAAGACTTATCAGCGGCTCATAATCCTCATATACAGATATCGGAATCCTCTCTCGGAATGCAGATACTGTCATGATGCTGGAAAATCTGTAAAACCTGCCTATATCGGTGTTCTCATTATCATTTAGTATTGAACGAAGCAGAACACGATCGATATCCACTCCTCTGAGATAATTATCCTGAACAAAGAGCATATCTTTATCGATCATGGATTCTCCGCCTGCAGGATCGAGGATTACTTTTCTGGGGAGCTCATAGCACTCTCTTACAGCGGCCTCAGGATAGATCTTGTCCGGCTCCATGAGAGTAGTCATCTCGATATATTCACCAAGGAGATTGCGTATTTCAAGCCTTTTTTCATGTGTCATATCCTCACAGCCTATGATAAACCGAGACAATACCGTACAAAGTCTGGATATGGTCGGATTCATATAGATACCGTATTTCAGAGCAGTCTCAAACAAAACCCTGTATCCTTTGGCATATGCTACAAGGGTGTCCGCATTCTTTTTACTGCCCTGAACAAGTGAGGTTGAATTGATATAATATCTATAGCCGATAAGCTGTGGCAGATAACAGATCCTGTCAGAATGATGATAGGCTTCAACATTGAACATAAAGTCCTCACCAAAGGGGACTTCTTCACGAAAACGTATATTATTCTTATCTAAAAAAACACGCCGGTAGATACGGGATGTAACCATACCCCATACTCCGACAAACATCTTTTCCTCTTCCCAGTGATCCCTGGTCAGCACGATCTCATCACGCATCTGGTTCCAGCGAACTATCTCGGTCACCCTGTTCAGTCCCGCTGATTCAAGCTCATAGCTTCTGCGAAATACAGTTATATCAGAATCTGTTTTCTCAGCATGATAAATAGCGGATTCCAGACATTTTTCCGTAAATGTATCATCAGAATCCAAAAAGGCGATATACTCGGTATCTGCGAGTTCTATACCTCTGTTTCTGGGTGTTGACGGACCGCGGCCGTCATTTTCAAGCGTTTCAACAAGGATATTGTCGATACCTGAAAACATCTCTTTAACGGATGCAGCGTAAGCATCACCAGAGTTATGAACAACCACGATCCAACGCAGGCGCTCAAATCCAAGAGTCTGATCCTTTAATGATCGATATGCTTTTTCAAGCAAAGAGAGTTCTGTTTTGTATACCGGTGTTACTACAGATACTATCGGTTTTGACATAATACCATCTCCTATTTCGGAACATCGTCATGCATTGCCAGATATGAATTTGTGTATCGTATATCACCACTTACATCCTCGCCAAACCACTTCGGCGGGATAAAACTCTCACCCTCCTCAACACTGTCAAACTCGACCTCAGCCATCACAAGACCTCTGTGCTTTCCATGAAAGATGTCAAGCTCTATAGTCTTTCCGGCATAAGGTATACGGTATCTGGTCTTCCTGACAGGATTCCCGTCCGCCTTGTTGAACAGATGCTCATAAGCATCATAATCAAGCTCGGCTTCTATCTCATCAGCAACATTCAGCTTGTCAGATTGACCGCTTACTCTGCTTTTATAAGTAAAAATATACTTATGACCTTTACGACGTACTCTCAATGTCGGATGTGTACACAGGTATGCCTGCTCGATCTCTTCGTGGGGATACTGATCGATATCCCGGGGAGTCTCCATAACCAGATACTTTTTTTCTATTTCCATGTGATCCCTCAACTGACAAAACCAAAATCACCAAACGGATAGAACCTGAGCCATGCCTTAGCTTTTATATCGCTCTTCTTGATAACGCCGACCTCAGGGAATCTACTGTCCACACTTGCATTTCTGTTATCACCAAGTACAAAATACTCGTCATTTTTCAGATAAATGATATCTGCCGCCATACCCGGATCCTGGATCCTCTCAAGGCCGTATCTGTCATCTGCAAGGAGACTTCCGTTGATATACACCTGTCCGTCTATGATCTGCACGGTCTCACCCGGCAGACCGATAACTCTCTTTATATAGTTGTCCTCCGTGGAGATGGGGAACACCACAATATCGAATCTCTCCGGATCATGGAAATAATAACTCAACTGCTGGACTATCAGCTGATCACCATCAGAAAGAGTTGTAGACATGGAGCTTCCGTCAACCGCTGTATGATGAGCTACAAACTTCGTGATCAGCAACGACAGCAAAAGCGCCGCAGCCACACATATGAGTATATTCCTGAGCAAACGGAGCAGCGGATGACCGACACTGTATTCCACGCTCTCGGTCTCTACTCCTACAGAAATATCACCGAATGCAACATTTTCAACCTGATAACCGGACGAGCTTGCACCCTCTAGATACGATACCGGAGGCTTTTCCTCCACAGATTCAGTCACCGTATCAGATTCCGGTTCATCATTCTTGATATGCCACTCCATCGGATCCTCGATGGTCGTAAACATATCGCCTGAAGTGTCAGATTTTTCCACACCGGTTTTCCCCGGCTCGGGTCTTTCTGCCTCAGGCTCTGAAGCCGGTACTGACTTTTCAAAGGTATCTGTTACCATACCTGCAGGAGATGGTGTAAACTCTCTGACAGGTTCTTCTTCGATCATTTCCGTCTGAACAGGATCGGGTTCAACAGTAGTATTCTTCCTGAGAAATACATCGGCAGTCATAGATTCGGCAGGCTTAACAGGATCAGGATTTGTCTCCTGATTTATAACGCTGTCGATACGACTCATGATCTCCTCGGAAGGCTTGAAGTCTTCCGGTTTAACAATATTGTCCGCTTCTATCTCAACGGGTTCTGAAACCGATGTGCCGGCACCATAGCCCTGTTTTATCATAATCTTATCTATATCATTTAAAAGCTGATCAGGATTGAACTCATCATCCATTATATAAGATCCTCCTTATGCTCTTCTATCGTCACACGCCCCAATCTCGCATTTCTGAAATCATCAAGTAAAAAGAATGCAGCCTTGTCGTAATCAGGTTCTCCTCCTTTGGCTATGCACCCCCTGGCTGAAGCAATCTGAGTGAGCACATTTACCGAATCCTCATCAGGAGTAAATCCATATTTCTCTTCGATGATCCCCTTGTGCTCTGATTCCAGAAACTCGATCAGATCAAGAGCCAGATCGGTATTTATGATCCGCTCATCTCTTATGGCGCCTATCCACGCAAGATGAAGACCTACTGTCTGATCTTCAAACTTGGGCCAAAGTATACCGGGGGTATCCAAAAGCTCTATCTGAGCTCCGTTTTTGCCTCTGTCAAGTTTTATCCACTGATTACCCTTTGTGACACCGGGTTTATTGCCCGTCTTTGCACTTGCTTTTCCGACAAAGCTGTTTATAAATGTAGACTTGCCGACATTCGGTATGCCGACTACCATGGTTCTTATCGGTCTGTTTTTGATGCCTCTTTTGAGATCGCGCTGCCTTTTCTCTTCACCGGCTTTTTCTATCAATGCCGTAACGGCTTTCAGATCCTGCTTTTTCCTGGCATCGATAGAAGCTGCAAACAAGCCCCGCTCTTTATATCCGGATATCCATCCTGCCGTCTCACGCTCATCCGCCATATCACATTTATTTAAAAGGATGATACGGGATTTGGATCCGGCTAGACTGTCGATCTCAGGGTTGCGGCTGCTTACCGGGATACGTGCATCAACAAGCTCGATAACTATATCGATAAGCTTTATACTATCCTTCATGGAACGGATAGCCTTGGTCATATGGCCGGGAAACCACTGAAAATGCATGATAAAACCTACTCCTCTGTCTGATCCGGCTGTCCTGACTCCGTCGGTTCATCCCCCGATTGCTCATCAGGTCCGGAGATAAATGATAGGGGCTCCAGTGATAAGAATACATCACCGATTATATTGTCACTCTTTACGGTAGTAAAGCTGTCACTTCTGCTGTCATCAAGATCGGTACGCTTGTCACTGAGCACGAAATACTCGTCCTCGCCAAGGTGTATCTTCTCCTCAGCACGTCCCGCGGAAACCTTTCTGTCAAAATCATACTTCTCCTCAAGAGGCTCTCCGTCAATATAAATGATCCCTTCGATCATCTGGATGGTCTCTCCGGGCAGACCCGCCACACGTCTGATGAGAATATTCGAGTCGGAACCCGACTCATCATCAGAAGTATTCTCCGGATAAAATGCGATCACTGATCCTCTTTTCGGAGAAAAGAAGTTTTTAAAAACAGTATTTACCAGCAACTCCTGTCCATTGCTTATAGTATTTTCCATGGAATTGCCGATCATGATGACTTTTTTTAACGCAAAATTGATGATAACCCATGCAAGAGCTATGACCAGTATGATCTCTATCACATATCGGATCAGCTCGATGATAAGCTTCTTTTTGCGCTCTTTTTTAGCTTCCTCTTCAAACCGAAGATTCAAGATAGCCCCCTAAGTATAGTAAAAAGGTCAACAAATCTCCTTCATGACAATTCGTTGACCATAATCACCTGCACCACACTTTATGTTCTGAATATACAGAGCATAAAGTATTATTTAACCAATTCCTTAACCTTGGCAGCCTTACCTGTGCGGCTTCTCAGATAGTTAAGCTTAGCACGGCGAACCTTACCACGGCGAACAACCTCGATCTTCTCAACAATCGGAGAATGCAAAGGCCATGTCTTCTCGACACCTACACCGTTTGAAAACTTACGAACAGTAAAGGTCTCACGGCTTGAACCGCCCTGACGCTTGATAACAGTACCCTCAAACACCTGTATACGCTCGCGCTGTCCCTCTTTTACCTTGGCATGCACACGTACAGTGTCACCGATGTGAAACTCAAAAGTCTCACCACGAAGCTGCTCGTCTTCGATCTTCTTGATAATCTCGTTCATCTTTCTTCCTCCTGAAATGTTCGATGTTCTTATCACCTCTTATGCCAGACATATCGTATTTTTAAAGGAGTCTGACGTGACAGCGGACCATCTAATTATTTTAACAACCACAAAACTATACCATAAAAATTGTAATAAGTCAAGTGTTAAATTCCCTTACCGAATCTGATTGCTATAGAATTAGCATGTGCCGTCAGCCCCTCCGCCTTGGCAAAGGCGATGATATCATCACTTGCCTTCTCGAGCGCCGACTCACTATAAGAGATCAGGCTTGTCTTCTTGATAAACTCATCAACCGACAGCGGCGATGAAAATCTCGCTGTACCGTTGGTCGGCAAAACGTGGTTTGTTCCGGCAAAGTAGTCTCCCAGTGGCTCGGACGAGTAAGGTCCGAGGAAGATCGCGCCAGCATTTCTCACTCTGGTCATGATCCCGAAAGGATCCTCTGTCATGATCTCGAGATGCTCGGATGCGATCTCGTTGACTGCATCTATAGCATCATCCATATTTTCAGCAACCAGTATATAACCGTAATTCTCAAGCGATTTCTCTATGATCTCACATCTTGCAAGCCCTGCCGCCATCTCATGTACACGCTTAGATACGGTATCTGCCAGCTTCTCATCCGTCGTTATCAGTATAGCGGATGCGATAGGATCATGCTCTGCCTGAGACAACAGATCCGCCGTAACATACTCAGGATCAGCAGAACTGTCGGCCAACACCAGGATCTCGCTGGGACCTGCTACCGACTCGATACCCACGAGTCCGAATACAGCTTTTTTTGCAAGAGTAACAAACATATTTCCGGGACCTACGATCTTATGAACCTTGGGGATGGTTTCTGTTCCGTAGGCCATGGCTGCTATAGCCTGTGCGCCTCCGCATTTATATATCTCATCTGCACCGGCAAGATCAGCTGCAACCAGCACTTCCGAAGATATAGCTCCGTCCTTTCCCGGAGGTGTACACATGACGATGCGGTCAACTCCGGCCACCTTTGCCGGAACGATATTCATAAGAACAGACGATGAAAGCGGTGCGCTCCCTCCCGGAACATATACTCCGACCTTCTCTATGGGAGTGATGCGCTGTCCGAGAATCACTCCATCATCTCCGGTCGTGATAAAACTCTGACGAACCTGTCGCTCGTGAAACTCTCTGATATTCGCAAGAGATCTTTTCATGGTCTCAAGAAGAGAATCAGGCACCGCCTTGTAGGCAGCCTTGATCTCGTCCTCGCTCACTTTCAGATCACCGGCAGTCAGCTTAACCTTATCAAACTTCTCTGTCAAACGGATCAACGCCTCATCACCGTGTGCCAGGACATCATCGAGTATGATATCAACTGACTCCTGGTATTCTTTATACTGAGAAGGACTTCTCTTCAACAGATTTTCGAGAATATCCTTCTTTGTTACATTATCAAGTTTAAGTATCCTCATAGTGCCTCCTTCAAAGCATTTATCAGCTTTAATATCCTTTCGCTTTCAAGTTTCATACCTGCTTCATTTACTATAACTCTCGCCGAAAGCGGGCATATAGTCTCCAAAACCTCAAGTCCGTTTGCTCTGAGCGTGGATCCGGTCTCAACGATATCCACTATAACCTCGGACAATCCGACTATGGGTGCAAGCTCCACAGATCCGTTCAGCTTGACTATCTCCACGGTCTGATGCTTTTTTTCATAAAAATAATCCTTTGCGATATAGGGATATTTGGTTGCCACACGCCTGATGCGTCCGTTCAACAGATCATCCTTGGCAGCAGCCGGTCCGGCTACACACATATCGCATCTTCCAAGCCCGAGATCGAGAACCTCCAGCACCTTTCTATGTTCTTCGATGATCGTGTCAGCACCGACTACACCCATATCTGCAGCGCCGTACTCCACATACGTGGGGACATCGGAGGTCTTGGACATGAAAAATCTCACCTTCAGCTCGGGATTTTGAAAAATAAGCTTTCTGGTCTTCTTGTCTCTGATCTCATCGCATGTAATCCCGCTTTTTTCAAACAGATCCAGAGTCTGCTCGGCAAGTCTGCCCTTAGCGAGTGCAATAGTTATATATCTTTTTCCTTCATCCATCAGCTTTCTCCTACATACTGTTCAAATCACACACCGATCAAGCAGCGATCATAACTCAAGTACTGATTCTTCTCCGGTATCATCGATATAGCGGATCTGTTTCAGATTGTGCCTTTTGCCGTATTCCTTATATGTTTCCAGAGGTGTGTCGGCATTCTTTCTCATCAAAAATGAAGGCGTACCTTCCTCTCTGAGCTTGTGGGCCACCTCTATCGCATGCGCACGGTTAGCCGATCTGTACAGGATCAGCACATCATCAGCCGGCAGATCTATATCCGCATGACAGGCTTCCAGCGCTTCCATAAGCTGATCTATGGAGAACACTACACCGACAGCGGGCTCATCTTT
>JAFSTZ010000448.1 GCA_017445525.1 Eubacterium sp. | reverse complement strand
GTTGCTTTTGACTTTATGGGGAGGGCGACTACCTACAAAAGACTTGTGGAGGAGATACATAAATGCGCCCGCTCTCTCAGGACCATCGGAGTCAGGGAGGGTGACCGTGTGACTATAGCTATGCCGAACTGTCCGCAGGCTATCTTTATGCTCTATGCGGTGAACCTCATAGGAGCCGTGGCGAACATGATACACCCTCTGTCGGCAGAGAAAGAGATTGAGGATTATCTGAACATGTCGCACTCCGTGACAGCGATCACTCTGGATCAGTTTTACTCAAAGTTCGAGAGCGTGCGTGCCAGAACAGAAGTGGTAAACATCATCATAGCGAGTGTAAAGGATGAGCTCACCAAGCCGCTGAAGGCCGGATATATGCTGACTGAGGGACGAAAGATCAAGATCCCTTCGGATGCGCCGGTCATCATGTGGAAGGATTTTATCAAGCTTGGGAGATTTTGCTTTTTCAACTATAAAGTGAGATGTCACGCTGACGATCCGGCCGTGATACTCTACTCGGGCGGAACCACAGGTACTACCAAGGGTATAGTGCTAACCAATAAGAATTTTAACGCGCTCAGCTCTCAGGTGGTCTCGGCCAATCCCATGTTCAGGCCGGGCGACAAGATGCTCGCAGCTATGCCGCTTTTTCACGGTTTCGGACTGGGAGTCTGCATCCATACCATGTTGACACAGGGAGGCAGATGTATACTTGTTCCGAGATTTACCGCGGAGAGCTATGCCAAGCTTATACTGAAGTATAAATGCAACTTTATCGCAGGCGTGCCCACACTTTATGAGGCGCTGCTCCGTATAAAAGTCATGGAGGGCAAGAACCTAAGCTTCCTCAAGGGAGTTTTCTCCGGAGGCGACTCGCTCTCCATCGAGTTGAAGAAAAAGCTGGACAGGTTTTTGTATGATCATCACAGCACGGTTTTGGTGCGTGAGGGTTACGGCACTACAGAGACGGTTACTGCCTGCTGTCTGACTCCGCCGCACATGTTTAAGGAGGGCAGCATCGGACTTCCTTTCCCCGACACATTTATAAAAATAGTCCGGCCCGGCACGGATGAGGAACTCCCTTACGGTGAGGAGGGCGAGATACTCCTGGCGGGTCCGACCGTGATGAAGGAGTACATGGACAATCCTGAGGAGACCGCTCAGACGCTGAGGAAGCACGATGATGGACTTACATGGGTTTATACCGGCGACCTTGGATTTATGGATGCCGAAGGATTTATATTCTTCAAGGGCAGAGCCAAGAGGATGATCATCTCGTCAGGTTACAATATCTATCCGGCGCAGCTTGAGAACATACTTGATGCGCATGATAAGGTGCAGATGAGCTGTATTATCGGTGTGCCTGATGCGTATCGTATGCATGCTGTCAAAGCATTTATCATGTTGAAAAACGGAGTCCCTGCGGATGAGGCGACCAAAGAGGATATCATGAGCTACTGCAAAAAGCATCTTGCAAAGTACGAGCTTCCGAGGGAGATAGAGTTTAGAGATGAGCTGCCGAAAACACTTGTAGGCAAGGTTGCTTACAGGCAGCTGGAGGAGGAAGAGGC
>JAFSTZ010000447.1 GCA_017445525.1 Eubacterium sp. | reverse complement strand
CTTATACTGTTGAGATCAAAAAGCCGAAGCTCGTTCCGGTCATCACAGACTACCGCGAAGGTCATGTTGACCTCAGAGTTTATCCGTTAAAAGACTATAGTAGAGAAATGGCGGACACCCATGGCATCCGCGCATACGACTCGCGTTTTAATTACGACTACATATATGAAGTTTTAAAAGCGAGTGTTAACAAAAAATTCTTAAAATTACCCAAGAAGAAGAAATCACTCCTGACCGTTCCAGCAGTAGGTGCATAGCTTATCTGTATCAATCCCCACTGCTTCCAGCATATCGTCCAATCTGTTGAACTGCAGCGATGTAAAGTTCAGCTCTTTGCGTATCTCCTCAACCATGCGGTTGTATTTCTCTGAATCGGGATCAGTATACTCCTGAAGCACATCATCGGAAACATCCTCGGTGCCCTCCAGCCGTGCGATCATGCGTCTGGTGATCAGATCCATCTCTGAGCGTGATCTGGAGAAGTTTAGGTACTTGCATCCGTAAACGAGAGGCGGACAAGCCGGTCTGATATGAACCTCCTTTGCCCCGCTTTCGTATAAAAACTCTGTGGTTTCACGCAGCTGTGTGCCCCTGACGATGGAGTCGTCGATGAGCAGAAGACTCTTGCCGTCGATCAGGTCGTGCACCGGCAGAAGCTTCATCTTGGCGATCTGGTCGCGCTTACTCTGTATCGTGGGCATAAATGATCTCGGCCAGGTCGGCGTGTATTTGATAAATGGTCTCGAGAACGGGATACCTGACTCGTTGGAATATCCAACCGCATGAGCCGTGCCTGAGTCCGGAACACCGGCCACGATATCCGGCTTTACGGTATCTCTCTTTGCCAGACACGCACCGCATCTGTAGCGCATCTCCTCTACGCTGATACCCTCGTATGAACTCGACGGATAACCGTAGTATACCCATAAAAATGTGCAGATCTTCATCTCATCTCCCGGAGCAACGAGAGTTTTGATACCCTCCGGAGTAACTACATCTATCTCGCCGGGACCGATGCACTTGAGGTCGTGATAGCCGAGATTTCTGTAAGCGAAATCCTCAAAGGTGATGCAGTATGCCTCATCTTTTTCTCCGAGAAATGCCGGCGTTCTGCCGTATTTATCCCTGCCGACATAAATCCCCTTCGGGGTCATGAGCATAAGAGTCAGAGAGCCGTCTACAAGCTCGAGAGCGTATCTGATGCCGTCGATCAGGTTCTCTTTCTGGTTGATGATCGCAGCCACAAGCTCGGTTGCATTTATCTCGCCTCCGCTCATCTCGAGGAAGTGGAGCGAGCTGTTTTCAAATATTTTTTTGACGATATCGTCGACATTATTTATCTTGCTGACAGTTGTGATGGCATAGGTGCCGTGATGAGAACGGACAATGAGCGGCTGCGGTTCAAAATCGGATATACATCCGATGCCCATAAAGCCCTTCATATCATGCATATCCTTGTCGAACTTGGTTCGAAAAGGGGCATTTTCTATATTGTGGATAGCTCTGTCGAAACCGTTTTCCTCGTCATAAACGACCATACCACCGCGTCTGGTTCCCAGATGTGAGTGGTAGTCCGTGCCGAAAAACAGGTCAAAAGTACAATCGTTTTCCTTGCTTTTTTTCTCAACAACTCCAAAAAATCCGCCCATAAGATATGTCCTTCCCTGCGAAGTTTCGCAAAGTGTGTTGGTTTTATCTGTCGTATCTCTTACTATAACAAAAGTTGGTTGCAAGGGCAAGTTTTTTTCAAAAAAAATTTTTCGAAATCCCTGTTTCATTTTTTTTTGACATATGAGAAGAAAAAGAGTATAATGATAAAGCGTTGCTGTTCACGGCGTATACATCAGTATATCAGTGCCGAAGGCACGCGTTCTCCGTACTGTATGGTGACGGACGTGAATAGTGATCAATTACAGGAGGTGCACATGAACGTAGTCGGAATCATAGCAGAGTACAATCCTTTTCACTCCGGGCATGCCTATCATATCAGACAGGCAAAGGAGTTGGCAAAAGCTGATTATGTAGTTGTGATCCTCAGCGGCGACTTTGTCCAGAGGGGAGAGCCCGCTATTTTTGATAAATATTCCCGCACACAGGACGCGCTGAACGGGGGAGCGGATCTGGTTTTTGAGCTTCCGGTCCGATTCTCTCTCTCATCTGCCGGTGATTTTGCGTACGGCGGTATCAGTGCGCTGAACTCTCTGGGATTTGTGACGCATGTTTGTTTCGGAAGTGAGCAGGGCGAGATAGACAGCTTTTTGGAGGTTGCCGAGACACTGGACCAGGAGGACAACTCAAGGAGTGAGTTCAACACCATCCTCACCGATAAACTGAAAAACGGGTCTTCCTATCCGGATGCGAGAGCGCAGGCTCTGATGAACATCATAGGTGATACGGATCTTGACGAGTGCTTCTTTTCCATGCCAAACAACATCCTCGGCATCGAGTATTGCCTGGCTATCAGGAAGCTGAAAAGTCCGATCATACCTCTTACTATATTACGGGACGGGCAGGATTATCGGGATGCCACGAACCCATCTATGCGCAGATACCCATCGTCGACTGCCATCAGGGCAGGGATAACCCAGAGTAACACTCCACATCTCACGCTGAATGATTTTTCCGATATCATCAGCTACAGATTCAGGGAACTGTTAAGGGATGAGGCCGGGAGCAGTGACAGAAACAGTGTAACGGAAGCCGGGAAGGATCTTTCCGGTGATATATACGGAAGGATAAAAAACGAGATCGACAGTTTCACCTGCGCAGAGGATCTTATAGAAAAGTGCCGTACTAAGGCATTTACAGACAGCCGGCTGCGGAGATGTCTGCTACAAAGCTGCATAGGCCTCAAGAAGACAGACAACTCCATGCCGTATCTGCATCTTTTGGGGCTCAATACCAAGGCGGGCCATCTTTTGAAGGATCTGCGCGGTGCCGGCATAGATGAGCAGGAGGGTGAAGCACCTTCAGGGACAGTTCATATCCTGACCAGATTGGCAGCGGATCTTCCGAGGCTTGATAGTGATGCAAGAAAGCTGTACGAGGAGGATCTCTTTGCAGCGGACATTTATAGATATGTATTCCAGAGAAAGTATCGCGTCACTCTGCCAAATGAGTACCAGCAGGCGCCGGTAGTTGTAGACAGGTAGAAATTCGGATAAACACCGGAGGATTTATAGATATGGAAAGAAAGAGCGGTATACTCATGCCTGTGGCAAGCCTTCCCTCGAGATTCGGGATAGGCTGCTTTGACAAGGCTGCATATGATTTTGTCGATATGCTGGAGAAGTCCGGACAGAGCTACTGGCAGATCCTTCCCATGGGACCGACCGGCTACGGCGACTCACCGTATCAGTCCTTTTCCACTTTTGCCGGGAACCCGTACTTTATCTCGCTGACGGAACTGATAAAAAAGGGTTACCTGACCGAGAGGGAATGCGCAGCATCCACAGAGGGCATGAGTCCGAAGTTTATCCGGTATGATCTTATCTATAAAAGAAGATTCGCTCTGTTAAAGAAAGCGTTTAAGGCGAGCAGTATAGAGACCAATCCGGATTTCAACAGATTTGTGGACGAGAACTCCGACTGGCTCAATGACTATGCGTTGTTTATGGCGATCAAGGATTCGCTGAAGGGAAAGAGCTTTCTCGAGTGGGATGATGATATAAAGAACAGGGATCCCGAAGCGATGGTCGCCTATCGCAACAAGTTGATGACGGAGGTTATGTTCTATCAGTTCATCCAGTATGAGTTTGATGTGCAGTGGACTGCATTAAAGAAATACGCAAACGATAAGGGGATAAAGATCATCGGTGATATCCCGATCTACGTGGCACTGGACAGTGCGGATACGTGGGCGCATCCGGAGCTGTTTATGCTGGATGAGGACGGAACACCGACACATGTAGCCGGATGCCCTCCGGATCCTTTTGCTCCCGACGGACAGCTTTGGGGGAATCCTTTATATAGATGGAATGTTCATGCCGAGACCGGATATGTGTGGTGGATCGAGCGTATCCGCAGCGTATACAGATGGTATGATATGGTCAGGATCGATCATTTCAGAGGATTTGATGAGTTTTTTGCCATACCTTACGGCGCGACTGCTAAAGATGGTGAGTGGCTCAAAGGACCGGGGCTTGATATGTTCAGGGCTGCAAAGAGAGAGCTGGGTGACTTAAGCGTTATCGCCGAGGATCTGGGATTTCTGACCGACAGTGTCAGACAGATGCTGAAGGATTCCGGATTTCCGGGGATGAAGATACTTCAGTTCGCCTTTGACTCGAGGGAGGAGAGTGACTATATCCCGCATAAATATGAGAGAAATTGTGTGGTCTACACCGGAACCCATGACAATGAAACTACATACAGCTGGTGGAAGAAGATCCCGCCCGAGGACAAAAATATGGCAGTCAGCTACCTGGGTGCATCCCGCTTTACAAGCAGGAAAAAGCTGACTTACAAGATGATAGAGCTCGGCATGTCCAGCGTGGCTGATCTGTGTATCATCCCCATGACCGACTACCTCTGTCTGGGAGAGTCTGCCAGGATAAACACCCCTTCAACGATGGGGGCAAACTGGATATGGCGTATGAAGGACGGAGCGTTTACCGATAAGTTATCTTCATATATCAGGAAGATAACAAAGCTATATGGGAGGGAATAGAAACAAGCATTCATCATCGGTGCACTTATGTATTAGCAGTGAATAGTGCCCTATATTTATTATAAAAATGTCTTGACTTTGCACCTGTACCTGTGTTAGAATAGGACTCCGTGATGTAATTTATCCTTGCTCGCCTGCCTATCCCTTGGCAAAAAGGTGGGCCAAAAGACCAAAAGGAGGTGCAAACAGCTATGAAAAAGTATGAACTGGCTCTGGTTGTTAGTGCTAAAGTCGAGGATGAAGTGCGAGTAGCAACTGTTGAAAAGGCTAAAGAGGCCATCACAACACTTGGTGGACAGATCACCGGTGTTGATGATCAGGGTAAAAAGCAGCTCGCATATGAGATCCAGAAAATGAATGAGGGATTTTACTACTTCATTCAGTTCGATGCAGAAACCACCATGCCCGGTGAGCTCGAACAGAGACTTCGCATTATGGACAACGTGCTTAGATACTTGGTTGTCAAAGCAGAAGAGGATTGATGCTTCCATAGAATCGGCGACCGGAGCCGACCACATTTGAATATGGAAGGAGTCTTATTATGAACAAGCTTATTTTACTTGGAAACCTTACCAGAGATCCCGAGATCAGATATTCACAGGGATCCAATATGGCGATCGCGAGATTTTCTATCGCCGTAAACCGCCGTTCCCCCAGGGAAGGCGATCCGGACAGCGACTTTTTCAACTGCACTGCGTTTGGAAAGCAGGCAGAGTTTGTGGAGAAGTACTTCCACAAGGGATCACGGATGTTGTTGACCGGAAGAGTTCAAAATGATAACTATACCAACAAAAACGGAGAAAAGGTCTACTCTGTACAGGTCATCGCCGAAGAGGTTGAGTTCGCCGAGAGAAAAAGTACCGCTGACAGTATGTTTGCAGGCGGAGGCGACGGAGGGAGCATGCCGGCACCGCCGGATCCCGGTACTGCATCTGCCGGTGATGATGACTTCGTTGATATCGAGGGAGCCGTACAGGGAGATATACCGTTCTTTCAGAGTTGATGGAAGGAGACTGAGATGGCATTCCAGAAGGATCGTGGCGACGCTGCTAACCGCCGTCGTACACCGCGCAGAAGAAAAAAGGTTTGTGCGTTCTGCGCAGATAAAGAGTTTAAGTATGTAGATTACAAGGACACAGCAAAGCTGAAGAAGTTTATCTCCGAGAGAGGTAAGATTCTTCCGAGACGTGTCACGGGTACATGTGCAAAGCATCAGCGTGCACTTACCTCAGCTATCAAGAGGGCAAGACACGTAGCACTTATGCCGTACACTACAGACTGAGATATCAAATGTATGAGAATGGGCGTCAGATGGCGCCCATTTTTTTCTTGAAAAATCCGCCGATATATGGTAAAATATCTTTATCTGTGGCTGAGTGGCAGCTATGCTTGGCTACGGATAGGCACGGTACTTGAAATCATGGATTTTGACCGTGTTTTATGCATAAAATAGTGAAGACAGTGATATGACAGATCATCGCGATCTGGGGAGGTGCGGGATGAAAAGAGTAGCATTTTTGACCAGCGGAGGAGATTGTCAGGCGTTGAACGCAACCATGAGAGGAGTTGCAAAGGCTCTGTACAACGCTGATCCGGAGATGGAGATCATAGGTATTCTCGAGGGATACAAGGGACTTATGTATGGAAATTACAGAAAAATGTCCCCGTCGGATTTTTCCGGAATATTGACAGAGGGCGGAACCATACTGGGATCGTCCAGACAGCCGTTCAAACTTATGAGAAAACCGGATGAAAACGGTATAGACAAAGTCGAGG
>JAFSTZ010000446.1 GCA_017445525.1 Eubacterium sp. | reverse complement strand
CTTTGTTACCGGACTGACGATGAATACAGATTGCGTTCTGTTCCTTGCAGAGCATCCGAGTGAGAAATATCTGAAGTACAGTGATAGACTGCTCATCGGTACAAGGCGCGGTGAGCTTTTATCCGAGATAGCGGAGGCCTGATGCCTAAAGTCTGACAGGTGTTTCGGTCTGCAGAGAGCGCTTATTTTTCTTGATAAACATTTACTTGATTTTTTGTTAATATTTTAATATAATACTAAAGAAACGCTGATCGAGGTGTTTATTTGTGTGGGGATCACGATGTGATTTTCGCGTGTCCCTGTGTTGTACGGGGATTCACTACGATTAAGAGGTGGAAGAGCATTCGGATCATGGAAAACAAGATAGGGTTTAAGCAAGGATTGAAGGACGGGGTGCCTATAGGACTTGGGTATCTCTCCGTATCGTTTACATTTGGGATTATGTCTATACTTGCCGGACTGCATGCGTGGCAGGCAGTGATGATCTCCATGTTGAATGTCACATCCGCCGGACAGCTTGCGGGGATTCAGATCATGACCTTCCACGGCAGATACATAGAGATGCTGATCTCACAGTTTACCATAAATGTCAGGTATTCATTTATGTCTATCTCTCTGACACAGAAGCTGACCAAGGGGTTTTCCGGGATATGGAGATGGATATTTGCATTTATGATAACCGATGAGATATTTGCGGTGGCTGTGTCAAAGCCCGTTGTGAGACGATCTTA
Organism: Eubacterium sp.; assembly: GCA_017445525.1. Lineage (GTDB taxonomy): Bacteria > Bacillota > Clostridia > Lachnospirales > Lachnospiraceae > Eubacterium_F. The sequence continues at coordinate 12,429 of JAFSTZ010000446.1, read as the reverse complement.
CTTTGCGGGGCTCTCGATAGTACCTTATGTCGGATGGGCGGCAGGGACACTCGCCGGAGCGCTTTTGGGAGATATCCTTCCGGCAGCGGTCATGAGTGCGCTGGGTATAGCTTTGTATGCCATGTTTGTAGCTATAGTTGTTCCCGTGATGAAACAGAGTATGCCGGTTGTTCTTGTCGTATTGATCGCGGCGTTACTCAGTTGTTGTTTCAGATATGTGCCTGTGATGAACGAAGTTCCGACCGGGATTTCTATCAGTATATGTGCTGTGGTTGCAGCGTTTATCATGACGGTGATAAAGCCGGTCAGTGTAGATCAGCTTGACGATGTAATCTCGGAAGAGGGATCGGGAGGTGCTGCTGATGAACACTGAAACATTTTTCACTTATCTTATTTTGATGGCAGTATCGACGTATCTTATCAGAGCCATACCTTTTGTACTTGTAAAGAAAAAGATTGAAAACAGATATGTCAGATCATTTTTATACTATATCCCATATGCGGTGCTGACTGCCATGACGATACCGGCGATCTTTTATGCTACGTCGTCTGTATGGTCTGCGGTTGCAGGGCTTGTTGCCGCCGTCATCCTGAGCCTGTTTGGCCTCGGACTTATGCCGGTGGCGGTGGTTGCATGTATAGCTGTATATGCGGCGGAGTGGATCATAGGTGTGTGATATTTATTTGATGAGGTGACAGTGTTATGAGAAGAGGTTTTAACAGGAACAGAGGGCGCAGGACATATGACAGGATGTCCGGCAGGTACGGGGGATCATCCGCTCACAGGGGCAGGATAAACAAGGTACGTGTTGCCGGGGCGATAGCCTGTCTTGTTCTTGCTATAGCTCTTGTGGTGTTACTGATCATCAATCTCAGCAGCCCGGGGACGGCTGAACCCGATTCCGGTTCTACGCTGATCGATGTGCTGTCGGTTACGCCGACGCCGGCCGGTATGCTCGTTGCGCCGACGCCTACTCCGGTACCTACTCCGTCTCCGACACCGGAACACAGGAAGAAAGCCGTTGCACTTACATTTGATGACGGACCCAGCCGGGACAACACTCCCGGACTTCTGGATACTTTAAAGGAGTACGGAGTTCATGCGACATTTTTTGTACTTGGAAACAGACTTGAGGTGGATGCGGATATACTGAATCGTGAGATAGAGGAGGGACATGAGGTAGGTAATCACTCCTGGGATCATCCGCAACTGTCAAAGCTTTCTATGAAGGAAGTAAACAAACAGCTTGACAAGACCAAAAACCTGGCCAAGAAGCTTACGGACGGATATGAGATATCCATAGTCAGACCTCCGTACGGAGCCATCTCCGATGAGATGAGAAATGAGCTGCAGTATCCTATGATATTCTGGAGTGTGGATTCTCTTGACTGGAAGTACAGGGATGTTGACAAGGACTTTGCAGAGGTGAAGAAACAGGTACATGACGGAGCCATCATCCTGATGCACGACATCCATGCGGAGAGCTGTGCTGCGGCAAAGAAGATCATACCGTGGCTGCTGGAGCATGATTATGATGTCTTGTCTGTCAGCGAGCTGATGGAGAGAAACGGGATCGATATGAAAAACGGCAAGGTATATGCATCGGCAGAGTAGACAGATCATGATGGGCAGATGATATCCGGTCAGTGAAGTTGTATCTGTGACGAGCAGAGTGTATGTAGATAAAGGGGATTATCATAATTATGGATCTTATCAAGGTATATCTGGTAGAAGATGAGTTCGTGATACGTGAAGGTATCAGGAAAAATATCGACTGGAATGCAAACGGTCTCGAGCTTTGCGGTGATGCTTCCGACGGTGAACTGGCCTGGGGAGAGATCAGGGAGAAAAAGCCCGATATAGTCATAACAGATATACGTATGCCGTTTATGGACGGCCTTGAGTTGTCAAAACATATAAGGGATGAGTTCCCCAAAACAGAGATCATAGTTATCAGCGGACATGAGGAGTTTGAGTATGCCAAGGAATGCATCCGTATAGGTGTATCGGAATATCTCTTGAAGCCGATAAGCAGGGAGGATCTGCTGGCAAAGGTCATGGTCATCGCTGACAAGATCCGCGAGGATCGTGAAAAAAGTGAGATCGGAGAGGTTGATCCGGGTTCTATCAACAGAGAAAAGCTTGATGAGTTTTTGCACTTCGGATCATCTGAGGATGTTGATTCATTTATAGATGGTCTTCTGGCCGGTTCAAAGGATGGCATGCAGTCGCAGATGTTCAGACAGTATGTCACTATGGATATTTACTTTGCTACGATACGCTATCTTGATGAGATAGGGGTTGAGAAGGAAAGACAGGATGAGCTAAAGGTAGATATGTCCGTCCTTGACAACTTTGATGATACTGTCGTTTGTATAAAGTCGTTGCTTGATGCAGCCTGCAATCTCAGAAATGAGGTCAGAAACTCCAGACATTCAGAAGTGGTTGACAAGGTCATCAGATATGTGGAGGAGCATTTCCGTGATGAGGAGCTGTCACTGAATCAGGTTGCGGATCACGTCAGCTTTTCTGCAAATCATCTCAGTACCGTGTTTCACCAGGAATACGGCCAGTCGTTTGTTAAATATCTGACTGACTTTCGTATGAATAAGGCCAAAAAGCTTTTGAGGGAAACGGATATGCGTTCTGCCGATGTATGCTACGAGGTGGGATACAAGGATCCCCATTATTTTTCTTCTATATTTAAAAAAACGCAGGGAATGACACCGACTCAGTATAGAAATGGCATGGCCCGGAAAGGTGACGAATAGTCTATGAGAAAAAAACTTGCTGAGGCATACAGGCGTCTGTCGCTGGTATCCCGTATCAGATTTTCTTATATCATACCTTTTGTTCCGGTTCTTCTTCTTTCTATTTATACTTATTATAATTTCTGGGTTAGCAATCAGACTTATGGTGATATGATAGGCTCCGTGGTAAAGGCCAGTACCTTTAACATGGACTTTAAGCATGACTTTGACTACGAAACATATCTACTCATAGTAGGCCAGAGAGATATAAAAGAATCACCTTTGTATATGATGCTTGATGATGCCGAGAAGGTAGTTGAGGAACTGGAAACGGTCACCAACAATTCCGAAAACTCCGAGAGGCTTAAAGATATAAAAAACTATCTGAAAAATCTTGATTCATACCTGACTCATATCACGGAAAATTTGTCCATAGAGGGTACGTATGACCAGAATATGCAGATCTGGGAGAACGATGTTCAGGTCGGGACGGCACTGCTGCAGGAGTCGGTCTACAGATATATCTTTTATGAGGTGCGAGAACTTGAGCAGGAGTGGGCCAATCAGCAGAAGATATTCAAAAGGGTTATATCCATCTCCATCATCGCATATATCCTGGTAGTTATCCTGATGCTTATCATATCTTATTACTTTAACATACTCCTGCGTCAGGTCAGAAATGAGCAGGTGCAGTTGAGGAAAGCCGAGCTGATGGTGCTGCAGTCACAGATCAATCCTCATTTTCTGTATAATACTCTTGATGCCATCACCTGGCTTGCAGAGGCAGGTGAGCAGGAGACAGTGGTAAAGATGGTCGGTTCACTGTCAGGGTTTTTCAGGACGTCGTTAAATCAGGGAAAGGATATAGTAACACTTGCCGAGGAGCTTCAGCATATCAGAAGCTATCTCGAGATCCAGAAGATACGATATCAGGATATTCTTGAGTATGATATAGACGTATCCGACGAGTTCGGTGATGTAAAGATACCGAAGATCACGCTGCAGCCTTTGGTGGAGAATGCTATTTATCATGGGATAAAGAATAAAAGAGGTGGCGGCAAGATCTCTGTCACGGCAAAGTCCGACTCCGGTGATCTGAGGATATACGTGCGTGATGACGGAGTGGGCATGGATGAGGAGAGGTTGCATGCCGTGCTCGACGGGATATTTGAAAAGAAGCCGGAGGAGAAAGATATATACGGTCTCTATAATGTAAACGAACGCATACGTCTTTACTTCGGTGAAGAATACGGTATAACACTTTCGAGCGAGAAGGGTATCGGAACCGAGTCTGTCGTCAGATTGCCGGTGAACGGAGGAGTCTGACACTATATATGGTAGAAGCAGGAAACAACACACACGGTTTGGTATAAATCGTAAAAATACACACCTGAATCGTAAAAAAATAAAACAAGAGTGTCATTTTTGTGAAAAAAGTACACCATTTTTATGAGAAAATCTCATGGATTTTTTTGTCTCCCGGTATTATCATGTAGCCATACAAAAATGAAACTGACCCGAGTCCGATGATCGGAGAGGGTTAAACCTCATCAGAAGATGAGTCAAAAAAAGGAGGCAAAGAAACATGAAAAAGAGACTTTTGGCAGTACTCATGGTTATGGTAATGGCATTTGCCCTTACTGCATGCGGCGGCGGAGAGAGCAAGACTGATGATGCAGCTGCAACTGATCAGAGCTCAGATGCAAATGCAGACGCAAACGCAGATGCAGGTTCAGATGATGCTTCAGCTGACACAGGCAGTGCAAGCGGAGAGACCATCAAGGTTGGTATCATCAACAACGATCCGAACGAGTCCGGATATCGTACAGCAAACGACAAAGACCTCAAGGCAAAGTTCTCAGCAGAGAACGGATATGATGCACAGTTTGCATACAGCCTTAAGAACGATGAGCAGCAGGCATCTGCAAAGAAGTTCATCGAGGACGGCGTTGACTATCTTCTTCTTTCAGCAGCTGATACAGCAGGCTGGGATTCAGTTTTGAAGCAGGCACAGGATGCAGGAACAAAGGTTATCCTTTTCGACCGTACAATCGATGCTGATCCTTCACTCTATGAGGCTTCTATCGTATCTGATATGGATAAAGAGGGACAGACAGCAGTTGACTGGCTTGCAGGACAGAACCTGAGCGAGTACAACATCATCCACATTCAGGGTGTTATGGGTTCAGCAGCTCAGAAGGGACGTTCAGGAGCTCTTACCACAAAGGCTGATGCAGAGTCAAACTGGAACATCGTTGAGGAGCAGACAGCAGAGTGGAACGCAGAGAAGGCACAGCATATCGTTCAGTCTGTAATCGATGCAGGAACTAAGTTCAACGTAATCTACGCTGAGAACGACGATATGGCTAAGGGAGCTGTTGCAGCTCTTGACGCAGCAAACATCTCACACGGTGTTGGCAAGGATGTCATCGTTATGGGCTTTGACTGCAACAAGTGGGCTCTTGAGGAGCTTCTCAACAAGAACTGGAACTACGACGGACAGTGCAACCCGTTCCAGTCATCATACATCGACGATGTAATCAAAAAGCTTGAGAACGGTGAGACACTTTCAGAGAAGACTATCATCATGGATGAGAAGGGCTTCGATGCTGAGAGCATCACTCAGGCAGATGTTGATACTTACGGCATTTGAGCGATAAGGCATGAGGCTGCACACGAAGCATAGACATCGGGTGCGCATGCAAAATAGAATTAGATCCATAAGAATTGTGGGGCGCAGCGCAGATATTGCGCTGTGCCCTTTCTGTTAAATAAAATGGGAGGTGACAGGTACCAGTGAAGGATAATCATGTATTGGAGATGCGCGGCATCTACAAGACCTTCCCCGGAGTCAAGGCTCTTCAGAATGTTGACTTCACTCTTTGCAAGGGTGAGATCCACGCACTGATGGGAGAGAACGGCGCCGGAAAGTCCACCCTTATCAAGGTTCTGACCGGCGTTTACGGAAAGGACGGAGGAGAGATCTATCTGGATGGAGTGGAGGGAGCAGCATCCATTCACTCACCGCAGGATGCTCAGAACGTGGGTATTTCTACTGTTTATCAGGAGATAACTCTCTGCCCGAATCTGTCAGTGGCAGAAAATATGTATATCGGTCGTGATAAAGGGAAGACGGTCAAGTGGAAGCAGAGAAATAAGGATGCGGACAAGATCCTTACCGAGCTTGATATCCCGGCAAAGAGTACCCAGCAGCTTGGATCATGCTCGCTGGCCGTACAGCAGATGGTTGCCATCGCAAGAGCCGTGGATATGGATTGTAAGGTTCTTATCCTGGATGAGCCTACTTCTTCGCTTGATGAGAGTGAGGTTGAGAAGCTCTTTGGTCTTATGAGAAATCTGAAGGCAAAGGGCGTGGGGATCATCTTTGTTACGCATTTCCTTGAGCAGGTTTATGAGGTTTGTGACAAGATCACGGTACTCCGTGACGGACAGTTGGTCGGAGAGTATGTTATAGAGGATCTTCCGAGAGTTCAGCTTGTTGCAAAGATGCTTGGCAAGGAGATGGATGATATGGCTGACATCAAGGGGGATGCAAAAACCTATGATGGAGCCGATGCAGATCAAATCGTATACGAGGCGAAGGAGCTTACAAGTAATGTAGGAATCAAACCCTTCGATTTTCATATCAAAAAAGGTGAAGTAAACGGATTTACCGGTCTTCTCGGATCCGGACGAAGCGAGAGCGTACGTGCCATCTTCGGCGCAGACAGAGTGCTTTCCGGGACCGTAAAGAAAAATGGGAAAGAGGTTAAGATAAGGAAACCTATTCAGGCAATGAAAAACGGTATAGCTTATCTGCCTGAGGACAGGAAGGTTGACGGTATTGTGGGAGACCTTTCCGTGAGGGATAATATCATCCTGGCGCTTCAGGTTATGAGAGGTTTCTTCAAGCCTTTCTCACACAAACAGGCACAGGAGTTTGCGGAGGAGTACATCAAGCTTCTTGATATCAAGACAGCATCCGCCGATACTCCGATCAAATCTCTTTCAGGTGGAAACCAGCAGAAGGTTATACTCGGAAGATGGCTTCTCACTCATCCTGAATATCTGATACTCGATGAGCCTACAAGAGGTATCGATGTAGGAACAAAGGTGGATATCCAGAAACTGGTTCTGAAGCTTGCATCCGAGGGAATGAGCATAACATTTATCTCATCGGAAACAGACGAGATGCTCCGTACATGTTCGAGACTTGTGGTCATGCGCGACGGCAAACAGGTCGGAGAGCTAACAGGCGACGAACTTACACAGAGCGGTATCATGAGCGCGATTGCAGGAGGTGATAAATAATCATGAGTGTATTGAAAAAGATTACAGGCAATCAGATTTTTATTCCTATCGCAGCGCTTTTGATCCTGATCATCATCAACCTGATACATGATCCTTCATTCTTTGCCATCTCACTTGGCGAGAATGCTGCAGGTGACAATGTTTTATCAGGAAGCGTGATCTCCATACTGAACTTCGGTTCCGAGGTTGCCATACTTGCGATCGGTATGACTCTGGTTACGGCTGCTTCAGGAGGACAGGATATCTCAGTCGGAGCTACTATGGCTATAGCAGGATCCGTTACACTTCGTATCCTGTGCGGTGACCCTGCAAATCCGAACTACGACGAGATGCAGGCTCCGATCATAGTTGCATTTTTGGTAGCTGTGCTGGTGTCTATGCTGTTTGGTGCTTTCAACGGAATCCTTGTTTCTATATTCAAGATCCCGCCGATGGTTGCGACTCTGATCCTGTTTACGGGTGGTCGTTCCATCGCATCCTGGATAAATGCGGGGACTCTGCCGAAGGTTAATGATGCAACATTTAAAGTGTTCGGAGGATACATACCCGGGATTCCTATACCCACACCGTTTATCATAGCGATGGCGTGTGTGCTGGTGATGTTCCTGTTTATGAAGTTTACCAACATCGGCCTGTATGTACAGTCGGTAGGTATAAATGCTTCATCATCGAGACTGAACGGTCTCAATCCTCAGTTTATCAAGTTCCTGACATTTGTTATTCTTGGTATATGCGTGGCAGTGGCAGGATTTATCAAGGTCAGCAGAAACGGTGATATCAACTATTCCGTTATAGCAAAGGATATAGAGATGGATGCCATCCTGGCTGTGGCGCTCGGAGGAAATGCTCTGGGCGGTGGTAAGTTTAACATGGGTGCATCGATACTCGGAGCATATGTTATCCAGTTCCTGACCACAACGCTTTATGCGTTCCATGTTGACTCCTCCGCACTTCCGGCATTTAAGGCTATCGTGGTTATCATCCTCGTAGTCATGAGTGCACCGGCCGTGCGTGAAAAGTATGACAGCTTCAAGAAGAAACGGGCTGTTGCAAAGGAGGTGGCTTGATATGGAAACAGCAAAGAAACCATCCTTTTTTGCAAAGCTGGGACGGATGAATGAGTCCAATCTTCTCCTCTTTATCACGGTAGTAATATTTGTTTTGATGTATGTTGGAGCGATCGTGTTTCAGGGAGGCGGATTCCTCTCGGCGCAGACATTTTTCAACATCTTAAATGACAATGCGGCTCTCATCATCGGAGCGCTCGGTATGAGTGTTGTCATGATCACCGGAGGGATCGATATCTCGATCGGTGGAGTTGCAGCGCTGGTATCCATGACCTGTGCGGTTTATCTGGACAAGCTGGGTGGAAACATCGTTGTTTCGTTCCTTATCGCTATCGGTATCGGGCTTGCTTTCGGACTTGTACAGGGATATCTTGTTGCATATCTCGAGATACAGCCGTTCATCGTATCACTTGCCGGAATGTTCTTTGCAAGAGGTATGACGACTATCGTAAGCAAGGAGCCGTTCAATGTGGCTCATGAGGGATTTGTAAGCCTGAAGGATACACATATCATCGTTCCTTTTATGGGGCGAGAGAACCGCAAGGGCATCTATATCGATGCATATGTTGAGATCGGTGTGCTTGTCGCTGTAGCACTTGTTATCCTGATGTTTGTTCTTCTCAGATGGAGCAAGCTCGGAAGAAACTTTTATGCGGTCGGCGGTAATGCAAACTCAGCGCTTATGCTTGGTGTAAACGTAAAGCGTACACGTTTCCTTTCACACATTATCTGCTCGGTCCTTGCAGGTATCGGAGGCTTTGTATACTTTGTACATGTCGGTTCCGGATCACCGTCACACGCGATGGGCATGGAGATGGACGCCATCGCCTGCTCGATCATCGGCGGTACCATGCTGACAGGTGGTGTCGGTAATATTCTCGGTACATTTTTCGGTGTTCTTTCACTCGGTACCATAAAGAATATTGTTGCATCAGCAGGTCTCGGTGAGGCATGGTGGACAGGTATCACTACAGCGGCTATGCTGTGTCTGTTCCTGATCATCCAGTCTGTCGTTATGGTATTTAAGGGACGTACTACAAAAGGGTAGAGTATAAATATGTTTTTTAAGAAAAATAAGAGACCGGGGGGATGCATCAGCATCCTCCTGGTTATATGTTTATTATGCATCGGCTGTTCGCCGCAGGAGGCTGCTCCTGAGGTGGCGGGCGATGTTGGCGTATCCAAAGATCTGATCAAGGTGGGCTTTTCACAGTTGGGAGCTGAGTCTGATTGGAGACAGGCCAATACTGCGTCTATAAAGGAAGCCTTTACCAGAGAAGCGGGATTCCAGCTTATATTTGAGGATGCCGGTCAGAAACAGGCCAATCAGACTATGGCCATCAGGCGATTTATACAGCAGGGTGTGGACTACATAGCTGTGGCGCCGGCAACAGAGGTCGGCTGGGAGAATGTACTTGCTGAAGCAAAGGAGGCCGGGATCCCTGTCATACTTGTTGATCGTATGATAGAGGTTAAGGATAAATCTCTGTATACCTGCTGGATAGGATCTGATTTCAGGCTTGAGGCGGACAAGGTCACATCCTGGATGGAGCAGTACTTCAAGCTTCATGATATAAACCAAAAGAAGCTTCGTATAGCTCATCTGCAGGGAAGTATCGGGGCCTCTGCCCAGATCGGGAGAACGGGAGGTCTCAAGGCTGCCGTAAAGAAGAACAACTGGAAGGTTGTAGCTACGGAGGACGGAGATTTTACCCAGGCAAAGGGGCGTGAGGTTACCGCCGGGATCCTCTATGAACATAGTGATGTGAATGTGATATACTGTGAGAATGACAATATGGCTATGGGAGCCATCGAGGCTATAGAAGCAGCAGGCAGAAAGGCCGGCAAGGATATCGAGAAAGGTGAGATCATGGTGGTGTCCTTTGACGGTGTCAGCGAGGAGGCTATGCAGCTGCTCCGGGAAGGAAAGATAGCCTGTATCGGAGAGTGTTATCCGGCACACGGGCCCAAGCTTCGTGCTGCCATCGATGTGCTGGAGGCGGGGAAAAAGCCGGACAAGTTGTCATTCGTCAGTGAGGGGATCTACAGCGCCGACTCGTCTATAACCCAGGTTTCGGCAGCCGGCAAGGATTATCCGGTGACTATCATCACCAATAACTAAATCAGGGATACACTGAATGATTCAGTGTATCCCTGATAGTCTCATAGTGCTGCCATTTCCAAATAACAGGACATTATTACTTGTCTGTTTTTCCACCTGCTTCGTTGCCTTCACTTGCCGATGCCACCGCATCGACGCGTTCAGGCGCCTTGCAGGATGGAATAAACATCCTGCGTAAAATGTCCAGATATTTGAAAACGACAACACTAGAGAATGATCACTCAGACTGAGTATCTGATTGATCTGATTGATCTGATGTATCTTGCTTTCGCTCATCTATCTTTTTAAAGATCAACTTAGCGATCACACCTCCGCATATACCATAGATGATGCCGAGGATGATTCCCGCGAGGACATCCGAGGGATAATGTACGCCGAGATAGAGCCTTGTAAAAGAAATAAGCGATGATAGAACTATAAAGAGCACTCCGATCAGGTGTGCTTTTTTCTTCTCCATGATCCAGGGAAGAGCTATACAGAGTGCAACAGATACTGCAAAGGCTGCTGAAGCGTGTCCTGACGGAAAAGAAGAGTCAGTCGGGATATCTCCGAGCGGTTCAAGTCCGTCTATCGCTACATACGGGCGGGTACGATCCACCAGATTCTTTATGATAGCATTTGAAAAAATACCTGATAATGCCAAGGCGATAGAGGCAGCAACTCCTGCACGTCTGGTCCTGCTGATGACGATGAGGGCTATACACATCATGATCCAGAAGATGCCTTTATATGAGCCTAAAAGTGTTATCACCTTCATAATGGGAGTCAAAAAATCAACTCTCAGGTTATCCTGTATGAATAACAGTATGTTTCCGTCCAATGCAAGTAAATCCATGATAGTTTTTCCTTTCTTTATTGATTTGTAAACACTATTACTATATCAGACATTCACAGAAAAAACAATATTTTTTTGTAGAATTCTTTGTGTTCTTGTGTTATAATGGTATAACTGTTTACGGATACAGTTGCTGCGGGTGAGCTTTCCGGTTATCATTCAGATGCCGGTGATCTGCAGAAAGAGTGATTGAGAAAGGATATGAAATCATGGCTGAGATAGAAACTCTTGCAAAAAAGATGAAGGCGGAGTCACCTATGATGGCTGCTTCATCGGTTGAGGTGAGAAACAGGGCGCTGAACCTGATAAAGGATGCACTTCGTGAAAAGGCTGCGGATATTTTTGCTGAGAACAAAAAAGATCTTGAAGCAGCAGAGAAGAACAGCATAAGTGAGTCGGTAGTAAAGAGGCTGCGCTTTGATGAACACAAGCTTTCCGATGTATGCGACGGACTGGATATGCTGGCCGGGTTGCCGGATCCCATCGGCGCGGTAACCTTGAACAGAGAGCTTGATGAGGGACTGTTACTGAAGAGGATTGTGTGCCCCATAGGTGTTATAGGTGTGATATTTGAGGCGAGGCCGGATGCGCTGGTTCAGATAGCCTCACTTTGTATAAAGAGCGGAAACTGTGCTCTGCTAAAGGGCGGCAAGGAGACCATGAATACCAACAGGATCCTGTTTGGTATCATCAGAGATTGTGCAGTAGAGGCAGGCCTGCCGGAGAACTGTCTGGCGCAGGCTGAGTCGCATGCTGAGATCGATGAGCTGCTCGGATGTGACAGATACGTTGACCTCATCATACCGAGAGGATCCAATGCATTTGTAAGACATATCATGGACAATACAAGGATACCTGTTATGGGACATGCGGACGGTATCTGTCATATTTATGTGGATGAGTGTTTTGACAAAGAGACAGCGATAAAGGTTATAGTCGATGCAAAGATACAGTATACGGCTGCCTGCAATGCTGTTGAGACACTGCTTATCCATCGTAAAGCAGCGTCTGATCTGCTGCCTGATCTGGCAAAGGCGCTTGCGGCCGAGGGTGTGAAGCTTCGCGGAACAGCGGAAGTTATGGATATACTGAACGAAAGCGGCGCCGGCAGTGAGTTGACGACAGAGACCATAACGGATGCCGACTTTGATACGGAGTATCTTTCACTCACAGTCGGTATCAGGCTGGTGGATGATATCGATGAAGCCATCCGTCATATAAATACTCACGGAAGTCACCATACGGATTCTATCATAACAACAGATGAGAAGCATGCGTATCTGTTTATGCAGATGGTCGACTCGGCAGGAGTTTATCATAACTGTTCGACCAGATTTTCCGAT
>JAFSTZ010000051.1 GCA_017445525.1 Eubacterium sp. | reverse complement strand
ATCGAGTTCTTTTACACATGGTAAAAGTATACCACATTCACTCACTCATGTCAAAACAATTTGTTGTCAAAAATCATCGGAGTATCCTGTCGACCATCACTCATCAGACTCACTCCGGTATAAACTCTATCACTTCGTCGTTGGATGCATCCGCAGATAAAACAGCCGAAACATCCATATCTGCCAGCGGTGTATCTCCGATGATAGAAACTACATTTTCCACCTCTTGAATAAGCGCAGGATGATCGTTCTTAACTGTCTCATCATCTCCGCTTTTGGCAGCCTTTTCAAGCGAGAGCGCAATCTCAAAAAGTGAATTGGCTCCAAGTGTTTTAGCGTTGCTCTTCAACGCATGAACGTTAACAGCGTAGCCTTTCATATCTCTCTTGTCAAGCTCTTCTGTCAGTTCATCTGTCCTCGATACTGCAGTAGCATAAAATGTTGCAAGGGTTTCTTTATAAAACTTCTCATCGCCACCGAAGTAGCTGAGAGCAGTCCTTGTATCTATGCCTTTATCATCCAGTTCTGAAAACAGTTCAGAGTTATCTTCGATTGAAACAGTATCATACTCTCCCGGCATGAACTCCATGTAATCATCGTCGGCGTCGGCACCGGCTGATGAATCTTCGATCGACTTTTTACTGATATCGATATCTCTATACTCGATCTTTTCAGGCGGTAGATATTTCTTAAGCGCTTGCTCAAGAGCACCCATCTCAAGCGGTTTGGTCAGATAGTCATCAAATCCCGCCTTTATGTACTCTTCTTTTGCTCCTGTAACTGCGTTTGCAGTCAAAACTATAACCACACATCCGTCAGCTATCAGCTTACGTTCCTTTGCCTCCTGGAGAGTATCTATGCCATCCATACCCGGCATCATATGATCAAGCATAATGATGTCATAAGTATTTTTCTCCATTAGCTCGATCGCCATCTGACCTGAAGATGCCTGATCCGGAGTAATACCGATTAGATTCAGCAGATTTACCGCAACCTTCAGATTCATGTCGTTGTCATCAACTATAAGTAGCTTTACTCCATATGTATAGAACTGTTTATCGTTGTTCTCGTCCTCCTGCTCCCTGGCGATCAAATCAGCATAGTCACCTATACCGTTATTATCAATGATATTCTGCTCAACCTCAAAAGAGAACGTCGATCCCTCACCGTATACACTGTGCACCTCCAAGGTTCCATCCATCAATCCCAACAGACTGTTGACTATAGCCATACCCAGCCCGGTTCCCTCTATGCTGTGATTTCTCATCTCGTCCAGCCTGGTAAATGAATCAAAGAGTTTCTCCTGATCTTCCTCCTTGATACCGATACCCGTATCCTTAACCGTGATCTTCAATCTGTATGTTCCATTTGGCTTTTTTACCCAATCAAAATACAGATCCACACGTCCTTCTTCGGTGTACTTCACGGCATTTGTTAAGAGATTTACAGCAACACGAGCTATGCACATATCATCACCGTACAGTACCCTGGGAAGTTCCGATGCAACGTGCGTTTCAAAGACAAGTCCCTTGGACTCGGCTCTCTGTATAACGGAAGTCTCAATATTTTTAATAAGAGAAACTGTCTCATATCGCACGGGAACGATCTCCATCTTGCCCTCCTCGATCTTGGAATAATCAAGAATACTGTTGATCAGGCTCAGAAGATTTTTACCGGATATCCGGATATTGTCAGCATATCCGAGGATCTTGCTCTCCGTAGACTCTCTGAGTATCATCTCGTTCATCCCGAGGACAGCATTTATAGGAGTGCGTATCTCGTGTGACATCTGCGCTAAAAATGTTGACTTCGCCCTGGCCGCCGCATCGGCCTTGTCCGCTGCTATGATCAACTGCTCCGCAGCATCTGTCTGCCATTTGATAAAGCGGTTGATCATACCTACCACACCGACTATCGATACTATGATCATAATCAGGAATATAAATGATACAACAAGTATAACTCCATAAATACTCCACCAACTCTCTGCAACCAAGACAGTTAAGCCTGATAACTCATTCTTCACTGAATGTCCCGCAACAAGTCTCCCGTCATAATCCCACATGCCAAACTTGTCACCGTTATGGAACAAACCGGCATACTCGGTATCCTCTATACTTACACTGTTTTCACTGCTGATCTCATACTCCTTGTTCGGATGGTTGATGATCACACCATCCGGATCCGCCATAAATGCATAGCCGTCATCAGAGTAGCTGTCATCCAGTATGCCTATCAGGTTATCGAGAAGACAGTCTATGGCCAGCACCCCGATAAAGTCACCCTTTTTGGAATATATACATCTGGAAAATGTGATGCAATACAGACCGGTCTGATCATCATAATAAGGCGGTGATATACTGTGCCCGTCCTCAGATGACTTGGCTTCTATATACCATTGGCGTTCCTCTACCTTATAATCTGAACCGGGTACATAGCCGTTATTCAGTATGATAGGATGCTTTTTGTTTGCAGGGTTGGCCACGTATGCAAAAGTTATCTCATCGTACTCCTTTACTATGTCGTTCAACCACTTCACAAGGGCAGGATAACTGTCCATACGCTTTGAATCAACCGAGATCACCTCCGCCCACATGCTGAGCAGACTCTGTTTCTGCTCCATCCAGACTGTGACCTCGTTGCTGTAGTTGTCCGCATCTCTGCTGATCTTCTCCTTACCCCACCTGTTTGCAACTACCAGACACAGCACAAGACCGGTCAATAAAGTTGCGATAAGTATACCTGTTATACCGTTTCTGGTACGCCTGCTGGAAACTGCGGATCTGTCACGCTCTCTCCTTTTTTCCGCATCTGATTCCTGTTGTTTTTTTAGTTTTTCTTTGGTGATATTTGAATAAGAAAACAGATCGTCAAGCTGCTCCTGCAATCTCTCTCCGGCCTCATGTACACCTAACAGTGCGAGCTCCTGTGCCTGGTAATCAAGCCCGAGAGTGCTCTCACTGATAGTCATGATATCCTGCAACGGAACCCTGATATCTCCCGATATGCCGGCGATGAGAGTCTCCGCGGAGTTCAAAGCGTTCACCGCCTTGTCCCTGTTATTTACACTCAAAAGATAAAAAGCTATGATAACAGCTATCATCATAAAGTCGATAGCCCCGAGAAGTATCATCTGATTGATAGTCTCGGCATAAAAGATATTGTCATCTACGGCAAGTATGAGTTGCCATCCGTTGTCTGTTTCACTTGAAAAGATGATCTTGCCCGAGTCATCTATATTGGCATGAAAACTTTTGTGCTCCTTTGACGCCTTTACACGATAATATACCTCACTGTAATCAGGATGCTCAACAGCCAGAGATTTGCCTCTGCAATCATTCTCGGAGCAACCTACTATCATACCGGAATCAGTGACTATCATGGCAAACTGATCCACTTCCGTACTCATGCTCTCTATAGTATCCTGGATCCCGTCAAGTGCATAATCCATCCCTGCAACTGTCTTTCCGTCTGCAAGGCAATACGAGAATGTGAGACACAGATTGCCGGTATCCGAATCAACATAGGGATCGGTGATACAAATCTCACCCGGATTTTGCTTAGCCCCTGTGTACCAGGGGCTCTTAAGAGGATCGATATCCTCAGGCACTTCAGAATCCGGCTTTAGCGTCCACCTGGGTGAAACAGCATAGACGCTGAAGCAGTTACCTCCACTAAATCCCTCATAGTAATCCTTCTGTTCTTTGATATACTTTTCCAGCTTCTCTGTACCGGCTTTACTGTTTATCATCTGCTCAAGTCCCATAGAAAAATGCAACAGTGAGCTTTCATCCTCAGATATGTTTTGCTGCAGATCTCCCTTTATGTTGGATAACTGTATCTCCCCTATCTTCTCTGTCTGGCCGGCTCCAACCTGAAAGATCAGCGTAATATTTATCGATATGACCATCATAAAAATCAGTGAGATAACTGCAACAAAACTTTTGCTGATACGACTGAGCTTACCTCTTTTTTCCCGTGCGTCTCCCTCCTCCAAAAGCAACAAAAAGAGCAACAATCCCGTGCTCTCAAAAAACAACTCGATATTTATGGAAAAGATACCCTGGACTATCATGCCTGAAGCGGCAATGAAAAGAACTATGATGACAGTCGCCCTGTTCAGCCTGGAAAGCAGCGTCCTATGAATGATAAAGAACAAAACCGCTGCCCCGATATATATGCCGGCTACTATATAAATGACCGACATCAGACTGCCTCTGTGATATACTCCTTTATCATCAAAATAGAATACAAGCTTTGTAATAGGACTTGAGATAACCAAAAGTTCACTGATGAACAGCGGAGTCATAAATACGATATAAAAAGGCTTGCCGGCCTTTTGCGCGGCACCTGTGATATTCATGAGATATAAGGCAAATAACAACGGAAGAAATGAATGCAAAAAGAAATAAGCCAGATAAGTGATGACACAAATAAATGTTGATCGCCCGATATAATCGTTCTGCATGGAATAATTAAGTGTATCCACACCCGCCGATAACATCAGGATGACAAGCATCACAAGATATATAAAATGCTGGTTCTTAAGACGATTAATAATACCATGCGGTAACGGAAGATATAATTCTTTTTTACTTCTGAAACAGTCAATGAGACAAAACAAAGATATTGCAAAGGAGGATATCTCCAACACGAGTTCATTCATATTGATCATCCCCCTTCCCGCAGCTACAGCAATATCTATAAAATATAAATAAAACTACAACGGTAAAGATACGTAAGAATCGCTGTACAAGTACGTAAACTATACCATAATTAATGTCACATGTCAAGTTGCAGACAGCTCGTGTTTATACCTGTTTTCATACGAATAAACGCCTTGATCAGCGTTTCCTCAAGCCACTGCCCTCGCCTCACTAACTACGACGAGAGTTCCCGGTTGTTTTAGGTGCGCCGTACCAGATACAACAACTCCTTTACATGGATGCTTCTGTTGTTCAGATTTCTGCAACCTCGGAAGGTGTTGTAATCTTTGTCGAATACTCTGACATCACCGATACTTAAAAGCATATCAACCATCTCATCTCTTGAGATAAAACCATCGTCATTGAACGAGATCAAAAGATACTTTGCAGCAAGGTTATCACATAGATCACGCATGCTTTGTTTTGCTGTCTTTTTGCTGTTATAATCCGACTTGTTCCAGCCGGACGGTATACCGGAAACCTTGCTGATCTTATCAGGTTTTTTATAAGTATTTATCAGGTTTAACATAAAGTAATTCGACCCATATGGATGCTGGTTATAAGGCGGATCGATATATGCCATATCCACTGCCGGAAGACTCCTTGCAAGACGACCCGCATCTTCTCTGTAGATATGTACCGGACAGGAGAAGCGACTGAACACGGGTAGTTTCAGTTCTATATCCGCCATGATCCTCTGAAGTGCATGTCTCCCGTTGCCACCGAACTGACCGACTCCGGTTTCAGAGTTTTTATAAAAACCTTTAAATACTCCACTCGTATTGGTATGGACCGATGCTTCGTAGATAAGAGGAGCGAGCAGATATACTCTATACTTTTCCGGAGCTTGTTCTATAAACTGCCTTGCGGTATCGATATAGGCTGCATTCCTTGATGTAAAAAACACTCTCTCGCCGGGTTTTATATCATCATCATCTTTGGGACTGTAGAGCTCCGATATAAAACCGGTTTTTAAGGGTTTATTGTCAAGTTCATACTTTATTTCTTTGTATACCTTCTCCAATCCATCTATTTCTATATCCTTTTTATCGGTAAGATAGCATCTGTTTATAGTCTCACAGTATCCCTCAAGATCATTTACATACAACTCACGGGCATATCTTTTGAAAAATCTGGAAACCACACCTGAGCCGGAAAACACATCTGCTATCGTCAGCTTCTCCAAGCCAAGCTCGTCCTTTACCACATCTACAGCTGTCCCGATAAAGTCAAGCAGAGATCTTTTATTCCCTATATATGTTATGATCTGTTCTGTTAGAAATGCCGGATCCTCCGACATCGTTTCTTCTGCAATTTCTGACATCGATATAACTCCACATAATTTAACATTATACAGTACAGATGTGCATATGTGCATGTACATATTCTCATATGCAGACATTTATCACATGTGTATGCATTTATCTGCAACATATAGCTACTCTTGTCAACTATTCTGCTGCCTGCATATGTACTTCCATCTGCTCGTGAGGTATGCTGATGCCCTCCGCCTTAAACTCCTCCTGGATGGCGCCCAGGACGGCGCGACGTGTGCGTAGCTTCGCCTCAGGCACGGTGATGATAACCTTTAAAAGATAATTCACATAGGCATCCGTAAGGCCTGATGTCCCCAAAAATGTACATGATTCTATCTCCTCGTTCTGCTCTGCCTTAGCACAGATCCTGTTTATCAGATCAGCAGTTTTCCCGACCGAAATGTCATACGGCATAGGCTGTGTTATATAAACCTCAACACCTGACTTCACTATCTTGTCGATATTTCTGTTGCAGATGTTTTGCAGGTCGCCTGTATTTATACTGCGTATCTTGGTAGTGCGCAGGTTGAAAGACTCTACTAT
>JAFSTZ010000445.1 GCA_017445525.1 Eubacterium sp. | reverse complement strand
CTGCTCAGTATATGCAGGGATTTGGTGTTGGCCCGGCTGAAGGAAACATGTTTACAACGATGTTTTCATCAGGCATCCTGGATCTTTTAAAGGATTATATGACCCTGACATCAGAGGATACTACTTTGGACGGTGTTCCCTGCAAGAAGATCGTGCTGACTACCAAGATCGAAAAAGGCACTGCTGCAAAGGTTGTTGAAGAGGTTATGAAGAAGCTTCCGGCCTCTCTTAAATCATCAGGTATGGCTGTCAATGCTGCTGCCATGGATCCGAAAGCATTGGCTGAGCTTGCAGAGACTTCAACAGATACTATTTATCTCGGTGCTGACGGAACTCCGCTGAAGATGGTTGCAGAAGGTACCGTAACAGGACTCGGTATGGGCGGTATGTCTCTGGGAACCGTAACATACAACCTGGGCGTTAGTTTTTCTGCTACGACTGATAAGCTTACCATCCCTGAGGGTCGTATGACAGGTGTTGTACTTGCTCCGAATAACGTTGCAAGCACAGGCGGGCTGACATTTATGTCAGGCATGACCGAGAAGGGCAAGCCGTTCTTCTCAGTTACCAAGGTTGAGAAAACCAAAGCAAAGAAGCTTACTATCCCTGCAAAGGTAACTGCACTCGGACAGACCGTATCGGTTACCAAGGTTTCAGATATGGCATTCAGCAAGGCTAAGAAGCTGAAGACTCTTATCGTTAAGAGCGCATCTGTTAAGAAGGCTCTCAAGAAGAATCCGAGTAAGTATGGTCTGAGCAAGAAAGTTAAGATCAAATAATCATAAAAAGATCGTATGATGATAATGACCTGAGTGTATTAGTTTACATTCAGGTCATTTTTCTTGGATTTATTCGGTTCTTTTCCATCGGAAAGGGCCGGTAAGACCTTGACTTATCACTGCAAATGTGATATCGTTTCTTTATTAAAAATAAGGAGCATAAAAATGTCAAGCAAAGATGAACTAACCATAGAAAAATTTGAGGAGGCCTTTCAAAAGGTATCCGAGGTCGTATCCCCCACGCCGCTGGTGTACAGCGAGTTTTTCTCCAAGCTGTACGGCAACAGGATCTATCTGAAGCCGGAGAACATCCAGCACACCGGGGCATACAAGATCAGAGGAGCCTACTACAAGATCAGCACCCTCTCGGAGGAGGAGCGCAAGAGAGGACTGATCACCGCATCAGCCGGTAATCACGCGCAGGGAGTGGCATTTGCAGCCGAGCGTTTCGGAGCAAAGGCAACCATCGTCATGCCGACGACGACGCCTCTTATGAAGGTAAATCGCACCAAGAGCTACGGAGCGGATGTGATCCTTCATGGAGATGTTTACGATGATGCCTGCGAGGAGGCCTACAGGCTGGCTGACGAGCACGGTTACACATTTATCCATCCGTTTGATGACATAGACGTTGCAGCCGGTCAGGGAACCATAGCGATGGAGATCATCAAGGAACTCCCGACGGTTGACTACATACTCGTCCCGATCGGCGGAGGCGGACTTGCGACCGGAGTCTCCACGCTCGCCAAGCTCATCAATCCGAACATAAAAGTCATCGGTGTCGAGCCTGCCGAGGCGAACTGCATGCAGGAGTCCATCAAGATGGGCCATATCGTCACACTGAAAACCGCGCAGACCATCGCCGACGGAACCGCGGTAAAAACACCGGGAGTAAACACATTTGAGTATGTCAGGAAAAATGTTGACGACATCATCACTGTCGAGGATGAAGAGCTCATCGATGTATTTCTGGATATGGTCGAGAACCACAAGATGGTTTGTGAGAACTCGGGACTGCTCACGATCGCAGCGCTGAAGCATCTGGATTTCAAGGACAAAAAAGTCGTATCCATACTGAGCGGAGGGAACATGGACATCATCACGATGTCGTCACTTCTGCAACACGGACTCATCCAGAGAGGAAGGATCTTTACGGTATCGGTGCTTCTTCCCGACAAGCCGGGTGAGCTCGCCAGAGTCTCGGGCATACTTGCCGAGGAGCAGGGGAACGTCGTAAAGCTCGAGCACAACCAGTTTATAAGTATAAATAGAAATGCCGCGGTGGAGCTTCGCATCACGCTCGAGAGTTTCGGCACCGAGCATCGCGATGCCATCATGAAGCGGCTTAAAAATGAGGGCTACAAACCCAAGCTTGTGAGAACAAATATTTGATCGGAGGTAATATTTATCATGAAAAAGATACATACAGACAAAGCGCCGGCAGCGATCGGACCATACTCACAGGGAGTGATCACGGGAGGACTTTTCTTCAGCTCAGGCCAGATCGCCATCGACCCGGCGGTTGGTGATGTGACGGAAACAACCATAGAATGTCAGACTGAGCAGGTCATGAAGAATCTCGGTGAACTCCTCAGAGAAGCGGGCGCTTCCTATGACAGCGTAGTAAAGACAACTTGTTTTCTTGCGGATATGAACGACTTTGCTGCATTCAACGAGATCTATGGCAAGTACTTTACCGAGAAACCGGCCAGAAGCTGTGTAGCGGTACGCGAACTGCCCAAGGGAGTTCTTTGCGAGGTTGAGGTCATAGCGGAGCTGGCGTAAGGGATACACCCCGCCTGTCTGTATACCCTTGTGAAACGGAGGATGAGGGAGGTTTTATCATGGCTATCATACAGATTAATTATATGTCGCAGGCACTCGGCCGTACGGTTCCGGTTAATGTTATACTACCCGCAGACCGTTATGACTTTGATACGGATCGATATCTGAATCCGGGTGAGAAGAAGTACAAGACGCTGTTTCTGTTACACGGACTGCTGGGCAGCTATATAGACTGGATCAGCGAGACTCGTATACATAAATGGGCTATGGAGAGAGATCTCGCCGTGATCATGCCGTCAGGTGACAATTCTTTTTATATAAAAGGAAAGATGCCGTTTGACGACTACGAGACATTTATAGGCAAAGAGCTGCCGATGATGATGAGAAGGATGTTCCCGCTCTCTGAAAAGCGCGAGGATACATATATCGCTGGACTCTCCATGGGCGGTTACGGGGCACTCCGCACGGGGATGGTATACTCAGATACCTTCAGTCATGTGGCGGGACTGTCCTCAGCTATCCATATGTTTGATGAGGAGCATCCTATCGGATTTGAGCATGACTGGTGCGACAGTGCAGAGCAGGTTTTTAAGACTGATATAAATCCGTGGATCGCCTTTGACAGTATAAAAGAAAAGGGTCAAAAGGAGCCTCGTTTCTATCTGTCCTGCGGTCGTGAGGATGACCTCTTTCCGGTAAATGTAAAGCTCCGCGACTATCTGATAAAAAAAGGCGCGGATGTGACCTGGGACGAGGATGAGAAAGCCGGCCACGAGTGGGACTTCTGGGATGCCCAGATCGAGAAGGTGCTGGACTGGCTGCCGTAGGATCACTTCCGCTGTTATGCTGCCTGCAACACCGTAATTACAGATACTTCATATAACCATCCTTCACTCTGAACAACTCTATCTCAGACATGGCGGTCTTTCCGTCGGTTCCCGTCATCTGGAAGTCTATCGCATACTCGCCGTCGCCGAGCTCTATCTCCTCAAAGGCGGTATCCTCGCTCACTATGATGGGATCCATATCAAAGGATATCCCCTTTTTCCTGGTGATCGCATAGAGTATCGGCACGATCTCGTCGCCGACCTCCAGCTTGCGCAGATCCTTTGCCGAGAGACCGTTCTCAGTCTCGCCTTGGGCTCCCAGTATCGTAAACTCGTGAGTGGCTTGGTCACAGGCGACGGAGAGATACATCTCCTCGCCGTTTAGCTTGACCGGAACCTGATACATCGTATAATCATCGTTGGTGTTGACAAGCTCCATATAGACAAATGTGTTGTCGATCGAGCCCCATACACCGCGGAAGTTATCCTTAAATATACCCTTGTCCCAGTCTGCGATCACGTCATCCGGAGTGGCTGCCGAGCCGAGACAGACAAAGGTTTTTCCTTTATCAAAAGTCGTATATAACTCGTAGCAGACAGAAGCCAGGTGCCTGGCGTCATCTCCGATCTTCAGCACTGCAGTGTTGCCGTTCTCTATCTTGAGTTTGGCGTCCTCCAGCGTACTGATGTCAAAGGGCTCCTGCGTCTCGACTTCGTCACCGCCCAGCAGGTTGGATATATAGGTGTATCCGTCGTCGTCAAGCTCGCCGGTCAGTAGGTAGGTATAGAAAAGATCAAAAGCCATAGTGGAGGAATTCGCTATATAATTACTCAGCATCTGGGCGTCATGCGAATAGTGGATAAAGCATGACAGTCCGTTTGCGTGCGATCTGAACTTCCCCTTGATCTGGTAGACGACGGCATCTTTTATCGTATCCAGCACCGCCTGATAGCTTTCCGGCAGGATGTCTTTTGTATTCTCGGCGAGATCGGCCATATCGGCCATATCCGAGTAGCCGCTCTTTCCCGTGTTGCCGCCGTAGTTCTCGGTCTTTTTGGTGGCACGCGAGAACTCTCCGACAAATGAATCATCGTACACCATGTTGATGAGAGCTTCGTTTCCGAGCGTGTTGTAAGCTTCGAGCACCGGATCGATCTTGGACAGATCGGTCACTGACATCGTGATGCTGTCTGCGACCTCGTATTCCTCACATGCCTTGTAATAACTGTCACAGATGATCTTGCCGAGCTCGGTAGGCTCGATGGCGGTGTTTTTTGCCAGGGCACGCACCCACTCATCGTAGGTCCAGCCGAGCGCCGTCTCGTTCTCTTCGCTTCCTATCAGATATCTGCCAACATCTTTAAAAATGCTGGCGACATCGACCGTAGCCATCAGACATGTGTCAAACCCTATGATGTCATATGGCGGGTTCTCCTTGCTCACTTCACAGGTTTCCGAAAAAGCAGTCCTCAACTCGACCAGAGAGAGCGTGTCGCCTTTATAGTTCTCGTCCTGAGCCACACCTGTGGTAGTGCCGCCGCCGTGATCCCAGAACACGACCATCTTGTGATCTGCGGGATAGTTTTCGTTGCAGAAGGATAGAAAGTCCTTTAGCGTTTCGCCGTCTCCCATATTGGCCTGATTCATCTCATCGAGCTTTTTGATATCGCCGTCGACGACCTCGTATCTTCCGATCTTGTCAGCCTTCACAACCTCGTTCTGCCACTCCTTGGCACCGCCCGTCTGCAGTACGATCTTTACGTTGTCCGGGAGATCGACACCGCAGACCTCCGCGATATCCACCGAGGCCAGACCGTACTCTGTTTCCAGATCTGATCCGCACAGATACCAGTAGATCGCCCAGGACTCGTCATTTTTATCGTTCTGTGCTTGAACCTCCGGCGTTTTGGTTTCCTCTGCGTTGCCTGTGACCTCGGCCTCGCTGTCTGTCGGCGCCGGGGTGCTCACGACTGACTCCTCCGCGCCGCACGCCGTGAGGATAAGTGCCAGGGTCATGGCTATGCTCAAAAGCTTTTTCTTCATATCAAAACTCCTTTGGTGTTGCTCAACAAAAGCCGAAACCTCCCGGGCTTCGGCTTTATACATGTTATCATCTGTGATCATTACGAATCCGTGATCAGCAGCCGTCCGGGCAGCCCATCTCGAAACGAACCTTCCCCGTGTGCTTGTTGACCTCGGCATATCCTACCAGTTCACAGTTGCCGCTTGAACAGTCAACGATACCGAAAGCGATAAACGTATGGTTATATGTTTTGAAATAATCAAAACGGAAGTTGGTCGTATAACCCTGTTTTTTGAGCTCTTTTCTCAGTTTCTTTTTTGCTTCCCTGATTGACAAATTCAGCGATGCAGCCTCAGCTTTTGTGGTTATCTGCGGTGCTCCCGGCACGAAACCTGCCACCGGAGTACATACCGGAGCTGCAAGCATGAGAGAGAGCACACCTGCTACTATAACTGCCTTTATACGTTTAGTCTTATTCATGATGACCTCCCTTCAGTCATTAAGGATTGATTTGTCTACATTCTACCATAAAAATGCCCGGTTGTCCATAGCCATTCGTCACAGAAAATCAGCGTTTCGTCACAGGAGTAAGTCCACTTTCAATCGTGTGCTGAAAACAGGGAGGATAACTAACTCGTGAATTTTGAGAAAGGAAGTCGGGTTTTTTCATACATGAAAAATGCTTGACACGAACTATTAATAAAAGTAATATAAAAGTAAATCTAGTACTACTGAGCTTCTACACTGTCAAATGATCAGTGGCGTTCTTGAAATGGAGGTATAGCAGATGGAAGATTTTTATACACTTAACGATGGCTTCCGGCTACCGAAGATCGGCTTCGGAACCTATAACGAGGCGTTTTCCGACAACAAAGCATCGATACTCACAGCTATCGAGTGCGGCTATAGATTTTTTGATACGGCCTCACTATACGAGACTGAGAGGTGTCTAGGAAGCGCACTGAAGGAGAGCGGTATCGACAGACGGGACGTCATCATCGAGACCAAGCTGTGGATAGATGAGATGGGCGCCGCCGGTGTGAACGCTGCGATCGAGAGATCGCTGAATCGCCTTCAGACGGACTATGTAGATATCTATATGATCCACTGGCCTAGACAGACAAGTGATGATGAAGATAAATGGAAAGACTTGGACATCGAGACCTGGACTGCCATGGAGAATCTTGTTGACCAGGGAAAGGTCGGCAGGCTCGGCCTGAGTAACTTCCTGCCGCATCATCTGTCCAACATCCTGAAGAACTGCCGGATAAAACCGGTCGTAGACCAGCTTGAGCTGCATCCCGGATATTCGCAGGAGGCAGCCGTGGAGTACTGCAGGGAGAACGATGTGCTGCCTATGGCATGGAGCCCGCTCGGCAGGGGCAGGGAGAATGCAACCATCGGCAACGCCATCCTGGTTCGTCTGGCAGAGAGATACGGCAGGAGCATCCAGCAGATAAATCTGCGTTTCCTGTTGCAGAAGGGCATACTTCCGATACCCAAGGCGTCATCAAAAGAGCATATGGAAGCCAATCTCGACGTCTTTGATTTTGAACTCTCCGATGATGAGATCATGATGCTCTCGTGCATGCCGCAGACAGCCTGGCTTGGTGAGCATCCGGACTTCGTTATACCTGATCGAAAGAGCAACCCTGATCAGTGATGGTTTATGCCATTCGTCACAGAATTTTTGCCACTTGTCACAGAATCATTGACAGATTATCACTTTATGTTATAATGAGGTCGTTGATTCACACGTAGTTTTTGGGGACAGCGCTGCCGTTTTTGATGATGTATGGAAGAAAACGGAAGTGCCTGCATATGCTCGGAAGTGCTATGATGTCATATGATAGTACAGCGGATAATAAGTATCTGACACAGGTAGGGAGCGTGGCAGATAGTTATCAATCGTAGTAATATGACGAGAGAGAGTAGACAGGAGGTACAAAATGAAGATGAGAAAGAAAGCGATCGCGGTGTTGTTGGCTTTTGCAGTGGCACTGGCACTGGCGCCAGTGGTGCCGGCGAAGGCGGAGCCGGCGCAGCAGGATACTACTGTGAGAATAACGTTGTATTATGGGGAGAATCATGAGGAAACATTTGGAGGAGATAATCTAAAAGAAGCAATTGAGGAAACAAATAATATCAATGGTAATAGTGTTACAATTAACAATTTCAGCAGTGGTTCAGCCGATTCATTATCTTTTGATATAAAAGATAATTCGGGTGATATTACTGTTGGAGATGTTAAGAGAAGCCTTCTTAGTGCAAAGGTTAAAATGAAGCTTTTTGAAAAATATAATTGTTTGGAAGAGACTAATTATGAGTATAATTATCAGTATAAAATGGATAATGAAGAATTATTCTCCGGCGTAGCGCTGAAGTCAATGGGTCAATATAAAGAACTAGAAAAGGCTGACATCAATGCGGTATGGGCAGCGGAGGAAAATGAAGATACAAAAAAGATAAATGAAATAGAGGGGAATTCTTTGGATTTTCATGTTCTCTGGGCAGATCAACCGATAAGCAGTATATCGATGAGAGTTCTTCTTTCGGTTGGTCTGGGATCATTTGATAGATGTTCCCAGATAGGAGTGTCTGGAAATTGCTCAATTAATAATAATAGTGTTCAATGGTATAATAATTATTATGATATAAATTATAACAATCCATATGATGTTCCGGGATTTGGTATAAGATATAGAATGGGGGCGTCTCTTATTCCAAATCTTGGGTATTATTTCGTCAGCGGATGTACAGTGCGAGTAGAAGGAGCAGATTTGGATAACTCAGCTCAATATCCTTGCTGTGAATATAAACAACAAGGTTATTCAGGTTTAGATGTACGAGTGAAAAATATTATTGCCGGATTCAATTCAGAATCTCATCCTGCTCCCGTCACCCCATCCTACATCGCACCGACAACTGTGAGTGAATCAACTCCCATGCCATTGTCCACACCTATGCCTAAAACGGTTATAGACGTTGTTGATCCTCCGAGTTTGTATGGTACTTTTCCTTATGGTACAGATGTGAGGTCAAAATTGCCTACTGAGGTGACTCTCAGACTTGCGGATGGAAGTACCGATGTTGCACAGATATCCTGGCTGCAGAAAAGTGTATCCCGATCAAAAGAGATCTATACCGGAAGCCTTACACTTCCACCCGGAGTTGCAGATCCGTTTGAAAAAATTAGCCCTTACTTTGATTATGAGGCGACTATCACTCACAAGGACATCATTTCTATCGATAATGACGGTCGGCCTCTGACAGCGGTAGCTGATTTCAGTGAGAAGGACAAAGTTGCCGATACATATCTTCCGAAGACGCTGACAGCTCATATAGATGACGGGACAACTTACGACATCGTTCCTTCCTGGACGCTGGTCAGTCAGACTGAAACGGAACTAAAATACGAGACTGCTATCAACTCTGCGGCTTTGCTCGTGGATGGGATTGAGAATCCTCGCCAGATAGGCAAGGTTGAGTTTACGGTCACGCTAATGGATAAACCCAAGGGTAAGTTTGATCTGAGAGAATATGGTGGCGAGTTTGCAGTGCCTTACAGTAATAGTTTTCATGTTGTGCAACTCAAAACCAATGATAAAGGAGAGATTACATTCAGCTCTGATGATAAAGAGGTGGTAACTGTAAAGAATAAAGCAGGTTACGGCTATGATGATAACTGTATTATAACTTTGATAAAGCCGGGAACAACCACTGTTCGTGCATATATAGACGGAATAGAGGTCGACAGTATGGAAGTGGTGGTAAATAAGTTGGATCAAGATCTAAAGGTAACGTATAAGGGT